>CAKZLV010000245.1 GCA_937127285.1 uncultured Bacteroidota bacterium | reverse complement strand
ACCTCGATCACCTTCTCGATGCCGTTTTCGCCGAGCATCACGGGGACCCCGATGAAGAGGTCGCTCAGCCCGTACTCGCCGTCGCAGTGTGCGGCGGCCGGCAGGATGCGACCGCTGTCCTTTAAGATCGACTCGGTCATCTCCGCGGCCGCGGCGCCCGGGGCGTACCAGGCGGAGGTGCCCATCAGATCGACGATTTCCCCGCCGCCGCCCTTCGTGCGCTCGACGATGGCGTGAATCGTGTCGTCGTCGAGCAGCTCCGTGATCGGGATGCCGCCGACGGTGGTGTAGCGGGGCAGGGGCACCATCGTGTCGCCGTGCCCACCCAGGAGGAGCGCCTGGATGTCGCGGACGGAGCAGCCGAGCTCCATCGCGATGAAGGACCGGTAGCGCGCCGTGTCGAGCACGCCGGCCATGCCCATCACCTTGTTCGGCTCGAAACCGCTCTCCTCAAACGCGACGTACGTCATGACGTCGAGGGGGTTGGAGACGACGATAAGGGCGCTGTCCGGGCTTCCGCTCGCGAACTGACTGGTGACGGTCCCGACGATCTCGGCATTTTTCGCAAGCAGATCGTCCCGGCTCATGCCCGGCTTGCGCGGCAGGCCGGCGGTGATGATGCAGACGTCCGACCCCTCGGTCGGCCCGTACTCGTTCGTGCCGGTGATCGTGGTGTCGAAGCCGTGAACGGGGGCCGACTCCATCATGTCGAGGGCCTTGCCCTGCGGCATGCCCTCTTCGATGTCGACCATCACGACTTCCTGAACGATGTCTTTGCGGGCAACGCATTCGGCGGCGGTGGCGCCGACGTTGCCTGCACCAATAACTGTAACTTTCATAACGACCTCGTGTCCGTAGTGGAAAAGAATTGCGCGGCCGGTGGGAGAGTCGAAGACGGGAGGGGACCTATGCACCCGGAAATGACGTGGACCGCTAGAGCGGCGGCGTGTCGTCGGATTCCATCCGGCGTTCGCGACGAACCCTGCACCGGCACCAGGGCCGGCCGTCTCCGAAGTTCACCTGATCCAAGAGACAAAAAACCGGTTCCGGGTCTGGCGTGCTACCAAAAACGACAAAAAGGACGAAAAGATCGAGAGCCGGTATGTCTGCTGCGTCCCGCCACGAGACCTATGAAGACGCCGGTGAAGAACGCCGGCCTCCGCGAGGATCGACCGTGAACACCTGGAAAGGATTGCCCGGTACGCGGCGTCACGCTTGTACGGCCTGACGCTTCCACCTACCTTACACATCGGTTTCGTCCCGTCCCCCCGTTCCGACCCTCCGTGCCCCCGATGCTTCCGCCGGTTCCCCGCAGCCGAACCTACTCGGCTGCATCGCTTGTTTGGATCGCCGTCGCCGTCTTGGTTCTTCCGCTTTCCGCCTGCCGTACGACCCAGCCCGGCGTGTCGGCCGACCGGGTCGACCGCCTGGAGCAGCGCGCCGACAGCCTCGCCCGCGCGGCGGACAGCCTCGAGCGCGCCGCCCGCCTCCGCAATCCCACCCTCCACAGCACGCTCTGGCAGCAGACCGCCGTTGAATACGACGGACTCACGCGCGGGGCCTACCATCTGGCCCGTGCGATGGCCGATCGGGCGCTCGACGACTCGACGTGGACCGCCTCTCTGGAGCAGTCCGAGCGCGGCGCCGAGGCCTACCGCTCGCTGCCGCCGGCGGTCGTCCTCGACGTCGACGAAACCGTCCTCGACAACTCCGCCTACCAGGCCCGCCTCGTCCGCCAGAACGAGTCGTACGCCTCCGACTCCTGGAAGGCGTGGTGCCGCGAGGCGCAGGCGGAGGCCGTTCCCGGTGCGCTCGCCTTCACGCAGGCGATGGCCGACCGCGGCGTGCAGGTCATCTATCTCACCAACCGCGACGGGGACGTCGAAGCGGCAACGCGGGAGAACCTGCGCGCCCTCGGCTTTCCAATCGAAGAAAACCGGGTGGAGGACGCCGTCCTGACGCAGGGCGAACGGGAGGGATGGGAGCCGAAAACGACCCGCCGCGCCTGGGTGGCGGACCGCTTCCGGATCCTTCTGGTTGTCGGCGACAACTTCGGCGACTTCGCGGCCGAAGTGGAGACCTCCGTCGGGGAGCGCAAGCGCCGCGCCGACGCCTATGAAAAATTCTGGGGGACGCGCTGGATCGTGCTTCCGAACGCGCAGTACGGCTCCTGGGAGGGGGCGCTCTTCGAGTACGACTACAGCCTCTCGCCCCTCGAAACGCTCCGCCAGAAGCACCGCTCGCTCGACACCGCTCGCAACTGACCGCGCAACCGGCGACCGGTCGATCCGGGACGCACCCGGCGGCCCGCCGCCCACCCGCTGCACCGAGGCAGGAACGCACCACCGATGGACATCTCCGACGCCACCTTCGTCGTTACCGACACCGAAACGACCGGCTCGAAAGCCGAAACGAACCGAGTCATCGAAATTGGGGCCGTGAAGATGCGCGGCACCGACAAGGTGGATGAGTTTCAGCAGCTCATCAATCCCCAGCGGTCGATCCCGTCCCGCATCACGCAGCTGACCGGCATCACGACCGGGATGGTATTCGACGCGCCGACGATCGACGACGTGCTCCCCGACTATCTCGACTTTCTCGGAGACGCCGTGTTCGTTGCCCACAACGTCTCGTTCGACGAACGCTTTATCAACGCGGAGCTGGAGCGGCTCGGCCGGTCGCCGCTGGAGAACGAAACGCTCTGCACCGTCCGCCTCGCGCGCCGGCTGCTGCCCGGCCTCAACTCGAAGGGACTCACCCGCCTCGCGCAGTTTTACGGCATCGATGTGAACGGGCGTCACCGGGCGCTCGGAGACGCGGAGGCGACGGCCATCTGCCTGAAGCGGTTCGTCAACCAGCTCGACTTCGAGCATCAGATCGATGCGCTCGACGAGATGCTCGCCTTTCAGCACCGCCGCTACCAGAAAGTGCGGGAGGTCCCGTCTCACATCAAGAAGCTCCGCGAGAACGTCCTTCCCGACGTTCCCGACGCACCGGGCGTCTACTTTTTTCGGAGCAGCGGGGGGAAGCTGCTTTACGTGGGCAAAGCCAAGAGCCTCACCGACCGCGTCCGCAGCTACTTCAACGCGGTCGAGTCTCACAGCGCCAAGACGCGCAAGATGGTGCAAAAGGTGCGCTCGGTCGACTGGGAGACGACGCCGACGGAGCTGGAGGCGTTGCTTCTCGAATCGCGCCTCATCAAAAAGAAAAAGCCCTCTTACAATCGCGCGCAGCGCTACTACCGCCGCCGCCCCTTCATCCGGCTGGACGTGAGCAAGCGGTTTCCGACGGTCTCCTGGGAGCGATCCCTGGCCGACGACGGCGCCGAGTACTACGGTCCGCTGCGGAATAGCGATCAGGCCGATCTCGTCGTCGAACTGATCGGGCGGTTCTTTGCCCTGCGCGAGTGCGATGACGACCGCCTCGCACAGGGGGAGCGGTGCCTGTATGCGGACATGGACCGGTGCACCGCGCCCTGCGAAACGGACGACGCGGACCGCTACGCCGAGGTGGTGGACGACGTCCGAGACTTCCTGACGGGCCGCGACGAGGAGGTCTTGATTCAGCTTCGCGACCGGATGCAGCGGGCGTCGGACCAGCTCGACTTCGAAAAGGCCGCGCAGTACCGCGACTGGTACCGGCAGCTCGAGCGCATGCTGGAGAAGCAGGAGCGCGTGGCCGCGCCGGTTGTGCAGCACAACGCGGCCTTGATCCATCCGCACGAGGAGAAGGTCGACGTCCTCTTCGTGCGGTTTGGGCAGTTCGTCGAGTCGGTGCAGATCGAGCGTCCGGTGAGCGACGCTGTCGTCGAAGACCTCGCCGACCCCGTCGCGCGCATCTTCGACCCGGACGACGAGCGCCCCTCGGAGCTCTCCCGCCGCCAGGTCGATGAGATCCGACTTCTCTCCCACTGGATGTACGCGAAGCGGCGAACGCTGCGCAAGGTCCCGTGGGAGACGAACGTAACCCCCCAAGCGTTTGTCGGCGCCATTCGCCGGGAGATTGCTTCCGCCGAGCCGGCCGCCTCGTGATGGTTCGTACGCGACGGCCTCCTCCGCCGGTGCGCGCACCGTGCGCCGGCCCCTGCGTTGCGTCCGTCCGCGGACCTTCGTTTCTTCCATTCGTACCACCGCGGCCCGACGACTGCAATCCCGCGCATCATCTGCGGATCGGCCGCATCCTTCCCGCCCGCCGGCCGCGGGTTCCGCTGGATCCTCACTACGCCCCTGCCACATGCCCTCGTCCTCCGCTGAACGTGATGCCTGCGTCTGGGTGCCGGAAACGACGTATCGGACGACGACCAGTGCGTCTCCGGTTCGCATCTGCGTCATCGACCTCGGCACCAACTCCTTCCACGCCGTCATCGTCGACGCGCACCCGAACGGCAGCTACCGCGTCGTCGACCGGATGAAGGAAATGGTGCGGCTCGGTGCACAGGGCCTCTCCACGCACCGCCTCCCCGACGACGCCATGGACCGCGGGATGCGGGCCCTGCGACGGATCGATCTGCTGGCGCGGGGGTGGGACACCCGCGAGTACCTCGCCTTTGCCACGTCCGCCATTCGGGAGGCGGAGAACGGGGGAGCGTTCATCGAACGCGTCCGGCAAGACATCGGCCTTCGCATCCGCCCGATCAGCGGAAAGCAGGAGGCGACGCTCATTCACCACGGCGTGGAGCGCGCCGTCGACATGCCGGACCCGACGCTCATCGTCGACATCGGAGGCGGGTCGGTCGAGTTCATCGTTGTGGAGGGGGGAGCGCCGGTCTTCGCGACAAGCCTGAAGCTCGGAGCGGCACGGATGACGGAGCGGTTCGTCAGCACCGACCCGCTGTCCGATGGCGAGAGCGCCGCTCTCCGCCGGCACTACCGGGCGGCGATCGAGGACGTGGTGGCGGCCTGTGAGGAGCACGAGGTGACGACGGTCGTCGGATCCTCCGGGACCGCCAAAAGCCTCGCCCGGGTGTGCATCGACCGGCACGGAGACCAGACGCGGTCCGTCTTCCAGCAGGTCCTTCCGGTTCCCGGCTACCGCGACGCGCTCCGCTGGGTGCTCGCCTCGACCGCCGACGAACGGGCGGCCCATCCCGCCATCGACCCGAAGCGCGTCGATCAGATCGGTGCCGGCGGGCTGCTGATGGATACCCTTCTGGACCACGTTCCCACCGTCGACCGGATCAAAACCTCGCCGAATGCACTTCGGGAGGGAATGGTCGTGCACTTTATTAACGACAACTACGCGCGCCTGCAGCGCATGGCGCCCTTTCGGGACGTGCGCCGCCGAAGCGTCCACGAAATCGCCTTCCGCTTCGACTGGGAGGAGCGCCACGCCCAGCACGTGGCGGCGACGGCGGGCTTTCTGTTCGACGTCTGCCGCCCGATCTACGACGGCCCGGACTCGGACGCGGAGTTGATGGAGTATGCCGCGCTTCTGCACGACATCGGCTATCACATCAGTCATGCCGACCATCAGAAGCACTCGCGGTATTTGATCCGCAACGCCGACCTGCAGGGGTTCCAGCCCGAGGAAATCAAGATTCTCTCGCTCGTGGCCCGCTACCACCGCAAGGCGTTCCCGAAGAAAAAACACAAGCACTACCGCAAGCTCCCCGCCGCGCAGCAGAAGCGGGTGCGGCAGATGGCTGCGCTGCTGCGCATCGCCGAGGGACTGGACCGGAGCCACTTCCAGAACGTGATTGCTCTCCGGGTCCGTCTCACCGACGAGGCCATGGAGGTCGCCGTCGAGTCGAAGGGCGACCCGCAGCTGGAGATGTGGGCGGCCGAGGGGGAGGCGTCGCTATTCGAAGACGTGTTCGGCCGGGCGGTGCGCGTCTCCTCCGCCTCGATCTCGGTGCAAGGCAACGGCTATCGCCGCGTGCCGACATCGGTGACGCACCGCACCCCGCGGGAAGAGTAGGAACGCGTCCTCTCTCGCGTCGGCCCCGAGACGGGTGCCCGTATCCGGTGGACTAGAGCTGCAGGCTTACGTAGCCCTCGTCTTGAAGACGAAGAAGCTCGTGGAATCCGTTCTCCACCACCTCGACGCCGCCGACGAGGTCGCCCTCGGCGACGCCGACCTTTTCCATCGCGAGTCCGCACGCCACGACGCGGACGCCGGCGTCGAGGCTCCGCGCCACCGCGTCTGCGTGCTGGCCGTCCGCGGTGAGTCCTTTGACGGCCGGGCCGACTGCGATCACATCGGCCGCCCCGGCGGAAAACTCCGCCTCCCCGTTTAGCGACTGCCGCGCGCTCATCAGCACGACGGGCAGCATGCCGGGGGAGCGCACGAGGTAGGCCGTCTCGGCCGCCGCGTCTCCATCACCGGGCGCCGGCGCCGCATCCGACACCGCGGCTTGCTGCGGGCCCGACGGGGGCGTCGGGGCATGTTGTGTCTGTGCATCGACGGGTACGACGAGCAGGAGCGTACCGACCAGGAGGGGAAGGAGGGGCATGGAGGGATGGAAGGATGGAGGGATGGAAGGGTGGAGGGATGGACAGGTGAAGGGGGATGGGAAGGGTTGAAGGCGCGAGCGTGGGTACCGGTTTCGAAGGGTGACAGACGAAACCCGGACGTCGGTGGGGAACCAGTCACCGATGACCAATACCCAGTAACCAATACCCAGTAACCAACAGCCGGTGACCAATGACCAGCATCCAGGATTTGTCGGCCGGATCACGCCGGGAGGGCGGAGCGTTGGGGCGTCCGGCGTGACACGAGGGAGGATTGAGGGTCGCCTTGCGTCCCGAAAATCGGCGTAGAGACGGCCGTTTGAGTGTTGGAAGATCGTCGGCATTTGGTGGCAGTTGGTGGTTTGCTGCCAACAAACGACCGTTCCCGGAGTGGCGGAATTGGCAGACGCAACGGACTTAAAATCCGTTGGCGCGTATGCGCCGTGTGGGTTCGAGCCCCACCTCCGGGACCACCCTCCTTGTTCAGTACGCCGCCTCCCTTTATTTCCGTTATTGCAAAAAAGTGTAGTCAAGAATATGGCCAAAAGCCGGTCCGTCGGAGGCAGAAGAACAACCTACAAGAGCAGCCAGATCCGAACCCGCCTGCGTCCCAGTCGCCCAACGCCTCCACGCGCCCAACGCCTCCAAGCGCCCAACGCCCCCCCGCCTCGACATCTCTCACGCCGGCACCGCCTCGACGATGGCTTCGACGGCGTCCTGGCTGACCTGCACTCGCACCTCTTCTGGGGACGGCGCGTCGTCGTCGAGGACCGGCAGGAGACGGCGTCGGCTTTCCGGGGTGTAGAGAAGAACGTCCGTCTGGTCGATGAAGCTTTCCAGGTGCTCCGTGCCCTCTTCGATCGACGCGGCAATCACCTGTCCCCCGTAGGCCGTATGCTGGCGAAGATCGCCAGACAGCGCCGGGATCGTGTCTCGGTACCGGGTAATGAGCCCGAGCGTCTCGTCGTCTCTCAGGCGCGCTACCTGCTCCAGAATCCGTGCGGGCAGATGCGTCGCATAGCCCATCACGTCCGCCCGCGGCAGCGACCGGATGACGTGCGGAAGGCGGCGGTAGGGGGCAAAGACAAAGTCCGCATCTTCGTGCTTCTCCAGGCGGCTGAAGGGCACGGGGCGGACGGTCTGCTGCAACGCGTCGGACAGCTGCTCGGCGCAGAGCGCGTTGATCTCGGGCTGGGCGCCGGCCAGAATGAGCTTGCGCTCGATGCTGGAGTGGTCCAGCAGGCTGGCCTGCTCCTGAAACAGGTACTCGACCTCGCCGTCGCTCAGACCCAGCCCGATGAGGCGCTGCAGGGCGTCGTTGACGATTTCGGCGCCGCGCTCCATCCGCTCGCTCTTCTCCAGGGGCACGCGCTCGCGAACCGTGTAGCCGCTGCCGACGCGAGATTCGAGGAGCCCTTCCTCCTCCAGGGTCTTGTACGCCTTGCGCACGGTGTGAAACGAAAGGTCCAGCCGGTCGCCCAACTTCCGGGTGGACGGAAGCGTGTCGTCGACGGCGTACTGGCCGCTGGCAATGAGATACCGGAGCTGCTCGACGAGCTGCTCGCTGACCGGGGTCTTCGAGTTGCGATTGATGTCCAGCACGGAAAGAAGCGCGAGTCCGAAAAAGACAGGTTGATACGTGTTTGGATACGGGGCGACATCGGGCGCCGGTTGAGGGGAGCGGGCACGCACTCCAGAAAAAGAGCAATTCTAGAAAACGGGGAATCGACAACGCCGCTCGGGCCGGAGCGTCGCTCGAGGCCGGCTCGTCTCCACCCAACGCGGAGGGGCGGAGAACGTCAGCCGCCGGAGTGGGGGGAGAAGGAGGGGGCGCTCTGGCGCGCGGCTCCCGCCTCGCGTTCCGGGTCCCGCCCGTGACGCGCTGCCTCGAGCGCGTTTTGCAACGCCTCAAAGCGCGGCCACTCGGATCCCGCGAGTTCGAAGGCGGCCCATCCCACCGAAACTGTCAGCGATCGGGCCGTGACGCGGACGTCGTGCAGGGCCTGCCAGTCGGGCCGAGCGCCCACGAGCACGTCGTGGACGGACCGCACCGCGGCCTGGCCGGGCTGGAGGCGGATCTCAGCAATCTGACGCCCCAGCTTGAAGCGCGTCCACGCACTGGCTACGAGAAGCGCCGCCGGGAAGCCCCAGGCCACGTAGGGCCAGATAACGCCCAGCTGAAGGGCCCGGGTCGTCACCACAATCATCACCGGCAGCACCGTCGCCGCGATGGGGCGAACGAGAGCCCCGCCCACGACGCGGGTCCACGACCGGGAGCCGGGGTGATGAATGGACTCAAAGGTGCGCACGGACGGAGAAGAGTTCGGTGGCGGCATCTGCGTCGACCGGGGGGAGCGATCCATCGGGGAAAGCCGATCAATCGGACGCGTCGATCTCGGGGTCGTACGGGGCCATCAATGCGGTCAACTCCTCGACCGTTTGCGTCTGCCCAGCTTCCTTCGCGACGGCGAGGAGGTTGCGCATCATGCGCAGGAGAACGTCCCGTGGCGGCGCCGCCCGAAAGTAGAAGGGAAGCGGCCGAATCCCTGCCTTCAAGAGAAACCGGACGCAAGACTCCTTCGAAATCACCTCGCCATCATTGAACGGGTCGAGGAAGACTTCGCCCGCCTGCCCCTCGTACTTGGCCAGGAAGTGGGCGGGCAGGTTGACGCCGGCGACGGGAAGGTCGAGGCGCTGCCCGACGAGGACGTAGATCACCGAGAGACTGATGGGGATTCCGAGGCGGCGGTCCAGGACGCGGTTCAGGTAGCTGTTGCTCGGGTCGTAGTAGTGGTCACGGTTGCCGGTAAAGCCGAGGTCGTCCGCCAGAAACCGAGCCAGTTCGACGCCCTGCATCAGGCCGGTCTCTGACGCGACGCGGGGCCGGGCCTCCTCGGCGATGTCGTCGAGTTGCTGCTGGTACGTCGGAATGTCGAGCGTCGGGTAGCGGTAGAGGGCGATGAGGAACGCGCCGCGCTCCAGGTCGACGGGCGTGCTGCCCATGACGGAGTGCCAGGCCTGTTGCAAGTCCTCGAGATGCAGATCGTGCACCACCTCGTCGATCTGATCCCGCAGGTCGGCATCCGCCGCGGCGCGCGCGGACCGGAGCTTCGGGAGCGCATCGCGCCCCAGCTCCTCCAGCCGCGCCCGCACCGATGACTGTACCGCGCGATCCGGATCGTCCAGTAAGCGAACAAGCGATTCGATTTCGGACATGGGGGGTTGGGCTTGGGAGCGTGGGGGCGTGGGAGTGTGGGGGCTGTGGAGGCTTGGGACGCTGTGGACGCTGTGGAGGCGATGGACGCTGTGGAGGCTTGGGGGCTGTGGACGCTTGGGGGCTGTGAACGCGGTGGAGGCGTGGGGGACATCATTGATCAATGATCATTGTGCATTGATCAATGGACGAACGGATGTTCAATGCGCAACTCCCAACCCGCAACCCTCAACGCACAACCCGCAACCCGAAAGGTTACGCGTTCACGGCGCCGTCGCCGGCTTCGGCGGGTTCGGCGTTGGCGATGTCGTCGAGCGACAGCTCGCCCTCGGCGTCCGGCTGGTTCCAGGCGTAGGGGTAGTCCTCCGGGGCGTCCCACGACTCTTTGATCGCGCGGGGGGAGACCCACCGCATCAGGTTCATCTCCGAGCCGGCCTTGTCGTTCGTGCCGCTCCGGCGCGCGCCGCCAAAGGGCTGCTGGCCGACGATGGCGGCGGTCGGCTTGTCGTTCACGTAGAAGTTGCCCGCCGCATGCTCGAGGGCGTTCTGCGCCTGGCGGATGACGGTTCGTTCCCGGGCGAAGACCGCGCCGGTCAGCGCGTAGGGCGACGTCTCGTCCACGAGCTGGAGCGTCTCCTCCCACTCGTCGTCCGGGTAGACGTACACCGTCGTCACCGGCCCGAAGATTTCCTCGCGCATCGACTTCTGCTTCGGGTCGTGCGCCCGGATGACGGTCGGCTCGATGAAGTAGCCCTCGCGGTCGTCGTAGCCCCCGCCGTGGATGATCTCGGCGTCGTCGTCTTCTTCCGCGTGCTCGATGTAGGAGACGATCTTGTCGAACGCCCGCTGGTCGATGACCGCATTGACGTAGTTCGTAAAGTCCTCCGGCGGGCCGACGCTCACGTCGTCCAGCTGCGCAAAGAGCGTACCCCGTACGTCCGGCCACAATGATTCCGGGATGTACAGGCGCGAAGCGGCGGAGCACTTCTGGCCCTGATATTCGAACGAGGCCCGCGTGATGGCCGTCGCCACCTGCTTCGGGTTGGCCGTCTCGTGGGCGAGGATAAAGTCCTTTCCGCCCGTCTCCCCGACGATCGTCGGGTACGTCTTGTAGGTGTCGAGGTTGTCGGACACCTGCGTCCAGAGGTGCTCGAACGTGCCCACCGATCCGGTGAAGTGGAGGCCGGCGAAGTGCTCGGATTCCAGTGCCGGCGTGCCCACCGCGGCGCCATCGTCGGCCGGGAGCATGTTGATCACGCCGTCCGGCAGACCGGCTTCCTCCAGAACCTTGTACGTGAAGTACGCGGAGTAGACGGAGCGGGAGGCAGGCTTCCAGAGAACCGTGTTGCCCATGATTGCGGGCGCCGTGGGGAGATTCCCCTGGATCGCCGTGAAGTTGAACGGCGTGACCGCCAGCACGAAGCCCTCCAGCGGGCGGTACTCCATCTTGTTCCAGAGCCCGCGCACGTTGTTGGGCTGCTCGCGGTAGATCTGCTCCGCGAAGTGCACGTTGAACCGCAGAAAGTCGATCAATTCGCACGCGGCGTCGATCTCGGCCTGGTGGACGTTCTTGCCCTGCCCGAGCATCGTGGCGGCATTGATGAGGGGGCGATACTTGTCGGCCAGCAAATCGGCCGCCTTCAGAAAGATGGCGGCGCGGTCGTCGAAGTCCATCGCCGCCCAGTCGGACTTCGCTCCCATCGCGGCCTCGACGGCGGACTCCGTCTCGCTGCGGCCGCACTGGTGGACCGTCCCGAGCGTGTGGCGGTGGTCGTGCGGAGGAGAAATCCGCGACGTCTCGCCGGTCGTCACCGCCTCTCCGCCGATGAAGGCCGGAATCTCCACGGTGTCGGCGCGAAGGTCTCGAAGCGCTTCCTTTACCGCCTGCCGCTCCTCGGAGCCCGGCGCGTACGAGAGCGTCGGCTCGTTCTCGGGGACGGGGACGGTGGCGTGGGCGTTGTTCATGATGGGGGTCTCCGTGATTGGGGGATCCGGTCGTTGAGCAGCACGGTAAATCAACGATCCTTCCGGGGTGGAGTTCACCGCTGGCGACGGCGTTTACCTTGCGGGGACGGTCCCGTACCTTATCCGCGCTCCGTCCCGTCCATCCCGTCTTTCCCAACTGCCCGACCGACGTGCGCACTGTGTTCGAACGATTCGTAGCTCTGCGATACCTCCGGGGCGCTGAAGGGCGTGGTGAGGGAGAGAGTTTCCTTCGGTTCATTACCGTCGTCGCCGTCGGCGGTGTCGCGGTCGGCGTGGCAGCCCTGTTGCTGTCTCTGGCCATCGTTCGGGGCTTCAGCCAAGAGATCCAGAACAAGATTATGGGCGTCGGCGCCCACGTCCAGGTGCGCAGCTATGTGCCGGATGCGCCCCTGAGCGGCGCCGACTCCTTGCGCCGCCGCCTTTCCGCGTATCCCGCCGTGGAACGCGCGGCACCGGTCGTGGAAGATTTCGTGCTGCTCCGGCGCTCGCGGCAGGCAATTGACGGGGTGGCCCTCGTGGGGGTCGAGGCGCCGCCGCCGTATCTGAGCGGACGTCTGGTGGCGGGCTCCTTCGAGATGTCTGGCTCCCCCGAGCAGCGGCCCGGGCTCGTGGTGGGCGCCGCCCTCGCCGAGCGCCTCGGGCTGGACGTTGGCCGGGTCGTGACGGCCTTCGCGATGCGAGAGGAGACCGGCGGGCGCAGCCTGGCGCGGCCGCGCGTCCGCCAGTTCGTGGTGCGCGGGATCTTCGAGACGTCGCTCACAAACATCGACGACCTCTACGTGTTCGGGGACATCTCTGCCGTCCGCGACCTGGTGGGAATGGAAACGACCACGGTCAGCCGCTTCGACCTCACGCTCCGAAACGTGGCGGCCGTCGACTCGGTCGCGTCGCGGGTGGAGGAAGAGTTCGGCTTTCCCGTCGCGGCCCGCACCATCTACGAGCAGTTCGCCGGTCTCTTCGCCTGGGTGGACCTGCAGGAAAACATCATCCCCCTCGTCATCGGGGTGATCATCCTCGTGGCGGCTTTCAACATCGTCGGCATCCTCCTCATGATGATTCTGGAGAAGACCTCCGAGATCGGCACCCTGCAGAGCCTGGGCGCATCCGGACGGACGGTCAAGCGGCTCTTCCTCCTGCTCGGCCTCCTCATCGGTGCCGTCGGTACGAGCATCGGGATGGGGCTCGCCATGGGACTCTCTCTCGTCCAGAAACACTTTCAGGTCATCCCGCTGCCGGCCGAGGCGTACTACATGACGCACGCCCCCATTCAGATCAACCTCGTGGATTACCTGATCGTGGGGAGCCTCGCCCTCCTGCTCTGCGGCCTCGCCGCCTACATCCCGGCCCGCGTCGCCGCCCGCATCGAACCCGTCCGCGCGATCCGGTTCCAGTGATGCTGGAGGATGAAGGATGGGGGGGATAGAGGATGGAGGATAGAGGATGGAGGATAGAGGATGGAGGATGGGGCGCTCGCTTTGCTCGCTGGGTTGTGAGTCGTGAGTCGGGGGTCGTGGATCGTGGGGCGGGTTGGGGATCGCTACCGCCGTCTCCCTCGGCCTCGGCACCCCGATCAGGTTGGGGCGACGCGGGGCTAAAGGTCCACCGCGCGTCGTACGACCGTCCTCGCCGGTCTGGCCCTGGTGCCTGTCTCCGTGACCAACCGGTGATGTTCTGCGTGAGGGGGCCGGTTCGGCTCCTTGTGTGTTGCATCGGACCGGCTCAAGCGCTTTGTTACCTTCATCCAACCAATCCATCCACTTCTGCCCCCTGCCCCATGAGCACGGAAACCCAGAGCGCCCCGTCCGTCGCCGTCGGCGAAACGGCCCCCGACTTCGAGCTGTACTCGACCGACATGGAGCCGTGGCGCCTCTCCGACCACCGCGGCCATCCGGTCGTCCTATTGTTCTTCCCCGGCGCATTTACGAGCGTCTGCACCGACGAACTCAACACCATCAGCAACGACATCGACGCCTACGGCAACGCAGCCGTCGTCGGCGCCTCGACCGACTCGCCCTTCGTCCTCGAGGAGTTCGCGAAGGTTCACGAGCTGGACCTGACCCTTCTCAGTGATCACAACGCCGAGGTCGCGGGCCTCTACGGTGCGAAATACGACAACGACTTTACGCCGATGAAGCTGGATCGCATCGCGAAGCGCGCCGCCTTCGTGATCGACGGCAACGGCGTCGTGCAGTACACAGAAGTCCTCGACAATGCCGGGGATCAGCCGGACTTCGACGCGATCAAGGAGACGCTGAGCGATCTGTAGCCGGTGCACCCCGTCCACCGAGCCCCGATGACTCCCGCGCCCGCCGCCGTTCGAAGCACGGGCGCGGGAACCTGTCTGTCGGAAGGAACGAATAATCTGCACCAATTCATCAGAACTTGTTTGGTGAATGAATGCGGTCCGGACACGGGCAAAGCGACGGACGCAGCCGATAGAGCGTCGAAGCGTCCGATGCGTCCACGCGCTTCGAGACGAGAGATACGCAGCCCGAGCGCTGCACGTGCCGCGAGAACGTGCTCACGGCGGGACCGCAGGCACCCCACCGAACCGGTTCGCGACATTCGACGCGACACATCCTGCCGGCTTCGCTGCTCACGAAGATCGGTAGGCCGATACCTGTGAACGGAACGGGTTGCCCGTGGTGGCTGGAGGGCCCAGTGGGTTCCCTCATCCGACACAGGTATCTTTTTGTCGGCCTCTCATCGGTGCATCCGGTTTCTGCCGACGCATGCCCTCGCGCCGAGGGGAAGGCCCTGCCTCCCGCGTCTTCCGCATCGATCCGACCGCTGTCATGTTGACCGCCGGCTACCTGCAATTCGCCTCCGAATACCTCGCCGTCGATCGCAACCTGGATGCCGTCGAGGCCCACCTCTCCGGCGCAGACGCCGATCTGCTCGTGCTGCCCGAACTGTTCACGTCGGGCTACTTCTTTCAGTCGGCCGCGGACCTCGAGGCCGTTGCCGAGCCGGTCCCGACCGGCCGCACGACGAAACGAATGAAGCAGTGGGCCGCCGAGACGAACACCCACCTCGTCGCAGGTCTTGCCGAGCGGGAGGGAGAGGCCATCTACAACAGCGCCGTGATGGTCACACCCGGGGGACGGGTGGAAACGTACCGCAAAAACCACCTCTTCTACGAGGAAACCCGGCTGTTTGAACCGGGCGACCTCGGGTATCCGGTCTTCGACGTGAAGACGCCGGACGGCACCGCCTATCGGCTCGGCATGATGGTGTGCTTCGACTGGTACTTTCCGGAGGCGGCCCGCAGCCTCGCCCTGAACGGCGCCGACGTCATCGCTCATCCGTCGAATCTCGTGCTGCCGCACTGCCCGGACTCGATGCCGGTTCGCGCCCGCGAGAACCACGTCTTTACGATCACGGCGAACCGGACCGGCTCGGAGTCGAAGGGAGACGAGACGCTTGCCTTCATCGGCAACAGCGAGATCTGCGGAACGGACGGAGAGATCCTCGCGCGAGCGGACCGCACCGGCGACGCGCTCGCCACCGTGGAGATCGACCCGCACACCGCCCGCGACCGGAAGATCAATCGCTACAACGACGTCTTCGGCGACCGGCGGCCGGACACGTATGTGCAGCGCCCGGGGAACGAGCGGGCCTCTGCGGAAGAGACGGTATCTGCGGAGAGATGAGAGCGGAACCATGCGCCGTGCCGCTCTCGGGGGCATCCCCGCCGTGTTCTGCCCAGCCTTCATTCGTCGTTCGGCCCCCCGTCCGCGGATCGGCCCATCGACCCTCCGACTCATCAACCCCCCGCGTATCGAACCGACCCCACCAACCCCCGTGAGCCACCGAGGCGCCCATCCGGAGGATCCCGACCAGTTTGGTATCGACGAGGTCGGCCGCCTCCGAAAGGCCGTGCGCGACCTGTCGTGGTTGCGCTCGCGCGGCTACGGGGAGAACAGCATTCGGAAGCTCGTAGGCGACCGCTACCGCCTCAAGCGCCGCCAGCGCAACGCCGTCATCCGGTCGGCGGCGACGGATGCGGAGGTGCGCACCCGGTCCGAGAGCCGGTGTTCGATCGAGGAGCTGGAGGGGGAGACCGTGCACGTCGACGGGTTCAACGTTCTGATCACGGTGGAGGGTGCCCTCGGCGGTGCGTATCTGTTTGTCGGGCGCGACGGGGCGCTTCGCGACGTTGATCCCATCCGGGGGAGCTACCGCACCGTCGAGGAAACCCAGCCGGCCGTCGAGCACATCGGGCAGCTCCTACAGGGAGCCGGAGCCACCGGAGCCGTCTGGCATCTCGACGAGCAGATGTCGAACGTCGGCCGCCTGGTTACCCGTCTCTGGCACGCTGCCGAAACGAACGGCTGGCCGTGGATGGTCGAGGTGAAGGACGACGTCGACGCGGCCATCATGGCGGCCGGAGAGAGCGGGGTCGTTGCCACGAGCGACAGCGACATCCTCGACACCGTGCCCCGCTGGGTCAACCTTCCCGCCGCGGTCGTACGCCGCCACGGCCTCGACGCCAACGTCCGCAATCTGCGGCCCGGCGGGGAACGGCAACCGGCCGAACGTCAATCCGCCGACCGGTAACCGCCGTACCGTTGCACGTTCAACGTCCAACGCCGAACGTCCACCGCGAATTACGTCGCGATGAGCGTGTTGAAGCGGTCGGAGGCTTCCTGTTCGAGGTCGCCGCGGTGGTCGGGGTGGGCGATATCGATGAGGGCCTCGGCGCGCTCGCGGAGGCTCTTGCCGTAGAGGTTGGCGACGCCGTACTCGGTGACGACGTAGTGCACGTGCGCCCGGGTGGTGACGACGCCGGCGCCCTGCTTGAGGTAGGGCACGATCCGGGAGATGCCCTTGCGGGTGGTGGAGGGAAGGGCGATGATCGGCTTGCCGCCCTCCGAGAGGGAGGCGCCGCGAATGAAGTCCATTTGTCCGCCGACGCCGCTGTACTGGTACGTCCCGATCGAGTCGGCGCAGACCTGGCCGGTCAGGTCGACCTCGACGGCGCTGTTGATGGCCGTCACCTTCGGGTTCCGCCGAATCGTGGCCGTGTCGTTGACGTAGGCGACGTCGAGCATCGCCACGAGCGGGTTGTCGTCCATGAAGTCGTAGAGCTCGCGCGTCCCCATCGCGAAGCTACCGACGATCTTGCCGGGATGGACGCTTTTCTCCTCGCCGGTGATGACGCCCGATTCGACGAGGTCGATGATCCCGTCGGAGAACATCTCGGTGTGGACGCCGAGGCGCTCGTGGGTGTCGAGGGCGGCGAGGACCGCGTCCGGGATCGCGCCGATCCCCATCTGCAGCGTCGCGCCGTTCTCGATGAGGTTCGCGCAGTTCGTGCCGATCGCCCGCTCGGCGTCGGTCAGCTCCGGGCGGGGCGCCTCGGGAATGGGCGCATCGACCTTCACGCCGTAGTCGATTTCGTCGACGTGAATCAGGCCGTCGCCGTGCGTCCGCGGCATCTGGGGATTGATTTGTGCGATGACCGTATCGGCGTTTTCGAGCGCCGCCGGCGAGACGTCGATCGACACGCCGAGCGAACAGAACCCGTGCTTGTCCGGGGGCGACACCTGCAGCAGGGCGACGTCGAGCGGCAGGAGGCCGTTGCGGAAGAGGCCCGGGACCTCACTGAGGAAGACGGGCACGTAGTCGGCCGTCCCGGTGTCGTTCACCGCGCGCCGCACGTTGGCGCCGACGAAGAGGGCGCGGGTGTGGAAGCTGTCCTCGTACGCGGGGTCGACGTAGGGGGCGTCGCCTTCGGTGTGAAGGTGGACGATTTCGACGTTCGACAGACTGTTGGCTCGGCCCGTGAGGGCGGTGACGAGCGCCTGGGGAGCGGCGCTGGCCGTCTGCACAAACACGCGGTCGTCAGACTGGACCGCAGCAACGGCATCGGCGGCGGAGGTCAGATGCATGGGCAGAGGAAGGACCGGGAAGAGGGACAACGCACTGCGGTCCCAGAGTACAACGGAGCGCTCGAACAGGCAGCCAACCGCCGCCGTTCTCAAGAATGATTCATGGGCCGGGTTCGTTGTTGGTTGTGGGTTGTTGGTTGAGGGTTGTGAACCGCTGAACGGATCATTGATCAATGCACAATGATCATTGATCAATGATGTCCCTCACCCTAAGCCTCTCCACAGCGTCCCACGCCTCAACAGCGTAGCGTCCCAAGCCTCCCCAGCGTCCAAAGCCCCCAAGCGTCCACAGCCTCCCACGCGTCCAAAGCCCCCACGCTCCCAAGCCCCCACGCTCCCAAGCCCCCCACCCATGGCCACCGTCGTTACCTACGTTCTCGTTTCCAACCCCGACGATCCGGATGCCGTCGAAGATCACGACGTGATCGAAGACCACGGCTTCGAATTGCAGAACCGGGAGGAGGGAGAGGACGGAGCGAGTCTCCGGTACAGGACCGAAACGGCTCTTCAGGAACGGGTGAATCTGGAGGAGCCGGTGCAGGCGTTGTCTTCGGCGTTTCCAGAGGCGCCGGTGACGTTCTGCGAGGTGGAAGAGCGCTTCAACAACGTCGAGCACGTTCGGACCGTCGTCTACATCGCCGGACGGGAGGCCGGGGAGATCGAGCACGGTTTTGCGTTTAACGTCGGCGCCGGGTGAGGGAGCGGGGGGATGGAGGGTGGAGAGATGGAGGATGGAGAATGGAGGATGGAGAATGGAGGGTGGTCCGCTCGCTTCGCTCGCTGGATCGTTAATCGTGTATTGTGAGTCGTGGGTCGCGGCGGTTGGGGAAATCGTCCCTACCGTCGGCCCGATTCCCTCGATCTCGTAGGAACGACGCGAGCGCCGTCCGTTCTACAGGGTTCCATCCACCCGTCCGAATCGCCTCCCCAGCGACCGAACGGATCGGGGATTGGCCACTCCCTCAGTCGTCCACGTTGTCCATCTGCGCCTTCTGCAGGCGGCCGGAGAAGTCGACGTACACAGTTTTATGCTCCGTCCAAAACTCGAAGGCGCCGTAGCCGCCGTCGCGGTGGCCGTTGCCGGTGTCTTTCACGCCGCCGAACGGCATGTGCGCCTCGGCGCCGATGGTCGGGCCGTTGACGTACGTGATGCCGGCCTCCAGGTCCTGCATCGCGCGAAAGCTGCGGGTGACGTCCTGCGTGTAGATGGAGGAGGAGAGCCCGTAGCGCGTGTCGTTCGCGATCTCGACGGCTTCCTCGTAGCTGGACACGGAGAAGACCGAAAGCACCGGGCCGAAGATCTCCTCCTGTGCGATCGTCATGTCCGGCTCCACACCGGTAAAGATCGTCGGCTCGAAGAAGAAACCGTCGCCGAGTCCGTCGCCGCTCGCGCGAGAGCCGCCCAGAACGAGGTCGGCGCCTTCCTCTTGTCCGACGCCCACGTAGTGCTCCACCTTGTCGACCGCCGCCTGTTTGATGAGGGGGCCGACGTCGACGCCCTCCTCCAGTCCGTCGCCGAGGACGAGATCCGTCGCGGCGTCTTTGATCTGCTCGACGAAAGCGTCGTGGACGTCTTCGTGGCAGATGAGGCGGCTCGTGGCCGTGCAGCGCTGGCCCGTCGTGCCGAACGCGCCCCAGAGAACGCCCTCCAGCGCCAGGTCGAGGTCGGCGTCCTCCATCACGATCATCGGATTCTTGCCGCCCATTTCGAGGGAGCACTTCTTGTTGTCGCGCCCGCAGGCGGCGCCGATTTTGGCGCCGACCTCCGAGGACCCGGTGAAGGCCATTGCGTCGATCTCCGGGTGCTCGGTCAGGTGCGCACCGACCTTCCCGGCGCCCTGCACGAGGTTGAAGACACCGTCCGGCACGCCGGCGTCTTCGAGGACCTCCGTCAGAAGCGCGCCGCAGTGCGGGGCCTCTTCGCTGGGCTTGAAGACGAGCGTGTTGCCGGCGGCGAGGGCGGGGAAGATCTTCCACGTCGGCACGGCGACCGGAAAGTTCCAGGCCGTGATGACCCCCGCGACGCCGACCGGCTGGAGGATGTCCATGTTCATCTTGTCGGGGAGCTCGCTCGGAACAGTCGTCCCGAAGAGCCGGCGCGTCTCGCTGGCCGCGTAGTAGGCGGTATCGATCGCTTCCTGTACGTCGCCCTTTGTCTCCTCGACGGTCTTGCCCATCTCCCGCGTCATGGCGCGGGCCATGTCAGACTTCCGTTCGGTGAGCAAGTCGCCGATGCGGCGGAGGATCTTGCCGCGCTCCGGCGCCGGGGTCTTCTTCCAGCCGGGGAACGCCGCCCGGGCGGCCTCGACGGCACGGTCGACGTCGGCCGGACCGCTGGCGGGGAACTCCCCGACGACATCGGACGGGTCGGCCGGGCTCGTGCTGGTGAACGTTTGCTCCGACGCGGCGGGCTGCCACGTGCCGTCGATGTAGTTGGTGAACAGGTCGGCCATGGATGGAGTCGGTGGTTGATCAAGAAAGCGAGGGCTCGACCCCCGGCGGCGGTCGAAGCCCTTCCATTCCGGGCCGGAGACCCGGCCTGCGGCACAAACGGAGCGCCCCGGTCTCGTTACGGCGGGGCGGTGAGAGATGCGGGGGCGCACCTCGCGCGGCGTCGACCCTGCGGCATGCTTTCGTTCGCAACAGCTCCGCCGGTCCGTCGAATCGATCCCCAACCTACCGGCACCGGGCGGGGGAGTCAAGGCCGGGTTCGGACAGGCGGGATCGACCCGGCGACGCGTCATTAGAAGTCGGTGAGAAGCGCCGGGAAGCGGATACGCCGCCGGTACCGCGCGTATCAGCCGATGCCTCGGCTCTTGCTTGCGGCCGGGGCCCACGCGCTTGCTTTCTCTCGCAACCCGTACCGCCATGGAGGACGTCCACCTCGCGCTCGTGGAAGACGAACCGGATGTCGCCTCGTTCATTCGCCAGGGACTCGAGGAGGAGGGCTACCGCGTAACCTGGGCGCGCAACGGGCGGCGAGGGCTGGAGTACGTGCAGCAGGGGGATATCGACCTGGTGCTCCTCGACGTCCGGCTTCCCGACATCGACGGGCTGGAGGTCTGCGAGCGCCTGCGCCTGCACCGGCCCGACCTTCCGGTGATGACGGCCCTCGACGCCGTCGAAGACCGCGTCGCCGGCCTGCGGTCGGGGGCGGACGATTATCTGCCCAAGCCGTTTGCGTTCGATGAACTCCTCGCCCGCATCGAGGCGCTGCTCCGGCGCGTCGACCGGGCGCCGCGCGACCGCTCGCTGGAGCACGGCCCGATCCAGCTCGACGCCGCCGCGCGCACCTGCCGCGTCGACGGCGACGAAGTCGACCTGACGCCGACGGAGTTCGACCTGCTCGCCTTCCTGATGGGGCGCTCCGGCGAGGCGCTGAGCCGGGAGGCGATCCACCGGGAGGTGTGGGGACACGACTTCGACCGGGGCACGAACCTGATCGACGTCTACGTCAACTACGTTCGACGAAAACTGGAAGAGGCCGGGTGTCCATCGCCCATCGAGACGGTCCGCGGTGTCGGCTACCGCTTCGACCCCGAATCTCTACCGGACGCAACCGCAACGCCGGAGGAGACCGAAGAATCGTCTTGAGTATGCGTTATGGGTTGTGGGTTGTGAGTTGTGGGTTGTGGAAAGGATAGCAAGGCACTAGTCGTTCGCGGAGACCGATCATTCGTGCGCCCCTTCTCTATTATCCCAACCCGTGTCCATTTTCGCCTGCTCAGGTATTGGTTGAGGTGGTTTCTTCGCCGTTTCGCGGCTTCATGGTTTGCTTGTGCTTGCGTTTTGCCGGAGGCGGTGCTTCCTGTTGACCGTGAGGTGTCTTCATGATTGACTTGACCCGTGACGTTCGCTCGTCGTCCGACGTCGACCCGGTCGATCGGCCCTCGTTTCGGCGGCGGCTTCTCACGACCGTCGGTCCGGCGGTGGCCGGGGCATTGGCCGTGCTCGTGCTCCTGGCCTGGGGGGCGACGTACTGGATCTTCCACCACAACGCGATCGATGCGCTGGACGCGGAGGTCAACGAGATGCGGGCCGACGTCACGATCCGGGGCGATTCGGTGGGGACAGAGAGCTATGCCTGGCGCGAAGCCCACCACCGGCTTGCCGTCGAGCGGGTCGACCCGATCTTCGTGCAGGTCTTCGACCGCCGCAATCGCCTCTTGCGCCAGTCGACCAACATCGGCGCCCTGCCGGACACGTATCCGCAGCGCCTTCTCGCCGGGCAGACGCAGTCGGGACTCGTCCCGTCGCTGCACGTCGTCGAGGTCGGCGACCGGTCCCTGTACTACCGGGTGGGGACGCTCCGCAACGAGGCCGGCCAAACGGTCGGCTACGTGCAGGTGGCCCGCGGCATTCCGCCGCACCGCGCCACGCTACAGGCGTTCGCCGCGGGACTCGGGGTGCTGTGGCTGCTGCTGACCGGCGGCGTCCTCGCCCTCGTCAGCTGGGCGGCGGGACGCGTCCTGTCTCCGCTCCGCGAGATGACCGAAGTCGCCCGGTCCGTAACCTCCGCCGACCTGACCGCCCGCGTCGACGTCCCGGCCGAGTCGGACCGGGAGACGGCCGTCCTCGGGAGCGCCTTTAACGCGCTCCTCGACCGGATCGAGTCGTACGTCGACCGGCTCCGCACCTTCACCTCCAACGCCGCGCACGAGCTGCAGACGCCGCTCACCGTCCT
>CAKZLV010000244.1 GCA_937127285.1 uncultured Bacteroidota bacterium | reverse complement strand
GGGGTGGCCAGCCGCTGCATCACCTGTGCTCCCGTACCGGTGGAGAACATGAGCGTCAAAAGGCCGAAGAACGTCGTGAAGACCGTCATCAGCAGCGGACGAACGCGCATCACCGATCCTTCCTCCATCGCATCTCGCAGTTTGTCCAGGGATGTCAGTCGCCCTTCCGAGCGGTAGCGCTCGACGGCCTCGTCGAGGTAGACGAGCATCACCACGCCCGTTTCGGCTGCGAGGCCGGCCACGGCGATCACGCCCACGCCGACGGCAATGCTCATGTTGAAGTCGAGCGCGAGCATCAGCCAGGTGGCGCCCACGAGGCAGAAGGGGAGTAGCCCCAAGAGAAGCAGCGATTTCGTTGCGCTCTTGAAGTGGAGGAAGAGGAGGACGAAGATGATCGCGAGCGTGATCGGGACGAGGAGCTGGAGGCGCTCGTTGGCCCGTTCCATATACTGGTACTGGCCGCTCCACGACAGCGAGTATCCGGGCGGCAACTCGACGCGCTCCCGAACCGCCTCCTTCGCGCGCCCGACAAACGACCCGATGTCGGTCGCATCCGTGAGGTCGACGAACACCCAGGCGTTGGGCCGGGCCTGCTCGCTCTTGATCATCGGCGGCCCCTCGACGCGCCGCAGGTCGGCAAGCTGTCCCAGGGGGATCT
This sequence comes from uncultured Bacteroidota bacterium, assembly GCA_937127285.1. Lineage (GTDB taxonomy): Bacteria > Bacteroidota > Rhodothermia > Rhodothermales > Salinibacteraceae > CAKZLV01. The sequence continues at coordinate 11,201 of CAKZLV010000244.1, read as the reverse complement.
GGCCGCCGGTGGGAAGGGGAACGCGGACGTCGCGAAGAGCCGGGAGGTCGCTCCGGAGGTCGCGCGGGTAGCGGACGTTCACCGAATACCGCTCCAGTCCCTCCACCGTCGTGGTAACGGGCATGCCGCCGATCGCCGTTTGAATCACGTCCTGTACGTCCCCGGTCGTCAAACCGTAGCGGGCCGCTTCCGAACGGTTCACGTCGATGTCGAGGAACGTCCCGCCCATCACGCGCTCCGCATACACAGACTGCGTCCCCTCCAGCGGCGACAGTGCCGCCTCGACCTCCTCGCCGAGCCGCTCCAGGATTTCGAGATCCTCCCCGGCGATCTTGATCCCGACGGGCGTCTTGATGCCCGTGGCGAGCATGTCGGTTCGCGCCTCGATCGGCTGCGTCCAGGCGTTCGTCAGACCCGGGATTTGAAGGGCTGCGTCCATCTCGCTGATGAGTTTCTCTTTCGTCATTCCGTCCCGCCACTCGCGTTTCGGCTTCAGGATGATCGTCGTTTCGAGCATTGAGAGCGGGGCCGGATCGGTGGCCGTTTCCGCGCGGCCGGCTTTTCCGAAGACGGACTCCACCTCCGGAAACTGTGCGATGATGCGATCGGTCTGCTGAAGGAGTTCCTTCGCCTTCTGCGGCGAAACCCCCGGGAGCGTCGTCGGCATGTAGAGGAGATCGCCCTCGTTGAGAGGAGGCATGAACTCCGATCCGATCTGGGGGAAGGGAACGGCCGTTTCCCCGAGAGTCATGCGCTGGAGGGGAAGGAACGTGATCCCGAGAATGATGGCCGCCCCGGCAAGGACCGTCCCGGGTCGCTTCAATACGGCGCGGATGACCGGGCGGTAGCCGCGGATGAAGAAGCGGGCGATCGGGTTGCTGCTCTCCTTCCGGATGCGCCCCTTTACGAAGGTCACCATCAAGGCAGGCACGAGCGTAACCGCCAGCAGCGACGCCGCGGCCATCGCAAAGGTCTTCGTGAACGCAAGCGGCCGGAAGAGGCGCCCCTCCACCTGCTGAAGGGTGAAGACGGGGAGGAAGCTGACCGTGATGATGAGGAGGGAAAAGAAGAGACTGGGACCGACCTCCTTCGCCGCGGCGACGACAGCCTGAACGCGGTCTGCGTGCTGGATGTCGGTATCGTCGGGGCTCTGAACGATCGCTCGAAGACGCTGCCACCAGGACGGGTCGCTCTCCTGTTCATCCGTCCGGGCGTTTCTTCCTCCATCCATCGCCTCGTCCTTCTCGCTCCGGGGCTCCCCGTCGCCGCTCGCTGCTCGCGAGGCCGGAGACTGCGCCCCCCGGAGTCGCTCGATGTGCTTGTGCGCATTCTCGACCATAACGAGCGAGGCGTCTACCATCACGCCGATCGCGATGGCGATGCCGCCGAGACTCATGACGTTGGCATTGATGCCCAAGAGATACATCACCAGCATCGACGTCAGGATGCCGATGGGGACGGTGACGAGCGCGACGAAGGCGCTTCGGACGTGGAGGAGGAAGAGAATGACGACGACCGCGACGACCAGCATCTCCTCGGTGAGCTGCTCCGTCAGCGTGGTGATCGCGCGTTCGATGAGGGGGCGGCGGTTGTATTCCGTCACGACCTCGACGCCGGCGGGCAGGCTGGGCCGCAACTCGGCGAGCCGCCCCTCCACCCGTTCGATCACCTCCATGGCGTTCTCGCCGGATCGCATCACGACGATCCCGCCGACGACCTCGCCCTCGCCGTTACCGTCCGCGATCCCGCGGCGGAGCTCCGGACCCGTCTGTACGCGAGCGACGTCGCCGATCGTGAGCGGCGTCCCCCGATCGGAGCGGAGACCGACCTGCCGGATGTCGGCAACCCCCTTCAGGTAGCCTTTGCCCCGCACGATGAACTCGCGCTCGCCCATTTCGACGATGCGTCCGCCCACGTCTTGATTCGACCGCTGAAGCGCCCGCTGTACGTCCTGGATGGTAACATCGGTTGCCGAGAGCTTCTGCGGGTCGACAACCACCTGGTACTGCTTTTTGAAGCCGCCGACGGAGGCAACCTCCGCGACGCCGCCGACGCCCTGGAGCTCGTAGCGAAGAAAGAAGTCCTGGATGGACCGCAGGTCGGCCAGGTCGTGCTGCCCGGTCGTATCCCGGAGGGAGTACTGGTAGACCCATCCGACGCCGCTGGCGTCCGGTCCCAGCGCCGGTTCGGCTGCGTCCGGCAGCTCCTCACCGGCCGTGTTCAAGTACTCGAGGACGCGGCTGCGCGCCCAGTACATGTCCGTCCCGTCTTCAAAGATGACGTAGACGAACGACGTCCCGAACATCGAGTAGCCGCGGACGGTCTTTGCCTGCGGCACCGACATGAGGGAGGTGGTGAGCGGATACGTCACCTGCTCTTCGACGACCCGCGGTCCCTGGCCCGGATATTCGGTCTTGATAATGACCTGCGTCGGGGACAGATCGGGGAACGCGTCGACCGGCATGTTCACGGTCGCCCAGGTACCGGCCGCCGCCAGGAGGAGAGTCAAAAGGCCGACCAGGAGCCGGTTCGTCGCGCTCCATTCGATGATTGATTTCAGCATCACGGAGAAACCATCCAGTTCAAGAGAAAGCTGCGGCTGCGGCGTACAGCAGCGGGGGAGGAGCGTCGCGGGTCAGGAGGCATCCGAGCGGACGACGAGGCTCCCGCGGATCATGTCCATTCCGCAGGCGAAGGTGTAGGTGCCGGCGCGACCGGGCGTAAAGCGCACCGGGGTCGGCTCCCGGAGGGGGATCTCGACCGGATCGACATTCAGCGCCGCGATCTGCACCTTCGTCGCGCAGGTCCGGTCGGTGGTGCGCGTAAACAGGAGTTCGGCCGGAACGCCGGGCTCGAGATGGACGCGGTCGGGCGAGAAGCCGTCCGGACCGATTGTGACCTGTACCGTCTGGAGACTGTCGGAAGCCGACGGTGCGCGGGGCGGCCCGTCGTCCGACGCAGGATCGGTGGTCGTCGGGGAGGCGGGCTCCGCAGCGTCCTTTCGACTCATGGCGCCGTTTCCGGCGTCGGACATCGACTCGCCGCCGTCGGAATGGGTGGACGAAGCGTGCTGGGCCGACGAATCGTGTCGGTGGGAGGAACCGTCCGCGTGCGAAGAGTCAGCCGCATGCGCGGATCCGTGCGGGTGGGATCCGCTCGTCAGGGAGCGGAGCGCCCCCTGCAGGCGGGCCTCCGAATCGATGAGGAACTGGGCACTGGTAACGACCCTCTCGTCGCCCTCCAGGCCGCTGAGGATCTGCGTGCGCCCGTTTGCAGTCAGGCCCGTGGTGACGGGCACGGGTCGAAAGCGCCCTTCCCCGAGCGACTGGATCACGATGTCCCGCGCCCCGCTGCTCACAACGGCTTCCTGCGGGACGAGGGGTTGGGCCTCCGCGCGTCCCCCCTGGAGGGTGACCGTTGCATACATGCCCGGCTTCAGCTTGCCGCGCGGGTTCGGCACGGAGATGCGGGCCCGGGCCGTTCGCGTATCACGATCGACCTCGTCGTAGATGTAGTCGACGGTTCCCTCGAGGGTCGTTCCCGGGGCGTACGGAAGCTGAATCTCCGCCGTTGTGCCCACATCGATCCAGGCCAGGTCCTGCTCGTAGACGTCGACCATGAGCCAGAGGGGAGACAGCCGGGTGATGTGCATGAGCGTCTGCCCGGCCGAAATCTTCTCGCCTTCCGTCACGGCCGAGTGCGTGACGGTGCCGCCGGTCGGTGCGTAGAAGGTGAGCGTTCGCTGCGGCGTCCCGCGCTCTTTCAGTTCCTGGATCTGCTCGTCGGTAATATCCCAGTAGGCCAGTCGGCGGTGAGCGGCCTCGACGAGGCGCTGACTCCCCGGGTCGTCCACGCCGAGGGTCTGCGCGTTGCGGAGGGCCGTCAGGTATTCCTCCTGGGTGGCGACGAGCTCCGGACTGTAGATGTCGAAGAGCGGTTCTCCCTTGCGAACGCGAGCACCTTCGTAGTCGACGTGAAGCTCGTCGATCCACCCGTTGATCTTCGGCGAGATCGCGGTACGGAGACCGTCGTTTGCCACGAACCGTCCCGTTGTCCGCAGGCGGCGCGAGAGCGGCTCCACGGACACCCTCTGCATTTCGACTCCGATGTTCTGGAGGGTGGCCGAAGAAACCCGGACGGACCCGTCGTCCCGGCTTCCTCCGACCTGGACGGGGGTGAGCTGCATTCCGCAGATCGGGCAGGAGCCGGGCTCATCCTGAACGACGTCCGGGTGCATCCCGCCCTGATAGACGACGCCGTCGCCGTCCTCGTCGTAAGTCGCGAGACCGGAGGCGGACGCCTGCGCGGGCTCTCCGGAAGGAGGCGATTCGGACGCTGCACCGGGCGAAGCGGAAGAGGCGGGGCTCGCGGGGGCATCCATCTGCCAGGCCGTGACGAGGCCTCCGATCAGCCCGCCGGCTGCGAGTGCAAGGAGAACGAGAAGGGTGTTGCTGCGAAGCACGGATTGAAGAGATGTCATGGTCGTCGAGGAAGCGTGGCGTGGGGGGACGGGGGAAGGGAACGGCCCTGGAGTGAGCAGGGCGGAGGTCATCTCCCGGGTGCAGGAGGGGCGGATACGGGTAGAGACGACCGGCCGGCGGCTCGCTCCAGTTCGGCGGTCGTCTGCAGAAGCCGGGTGTAGACAGCAATCCGCTGCAGCTGAAGCTCAAACAGGGTCCGCTGGGCGTCGAGCAGATCGAGAAAGCCCGTCGACCCGGTTCGATACGCGCTCAGGGTGGTTGCCAGAGCGGTCTCCGCCTTCGGAAGAAGCCGGTTGTCGAGGAGGTCGAGCTGGTTGTTCTGGCGCTGGATCGCAGACTGTAGATCCGCGATTCGGGTGCGCACCTCCAGTTCAAAGGCATCCAGGTCGGCCCGGGCGCGCCGGCGCTCGAGTTCCGCCTCCCGAACGCTGGCTTTCTGCTTCCCGCGCCAGAGAGGCACCTGTATGCCGACGCTGAGGGCAATGGCGTCGCGGCCCGTCATGGTGGGCGTCAGGTCCCGCCGGGCGATGTCGACGTATTGAACCCCGACGGTGAAGTCGGGCCAGGACTCCTTGCGGGCGACGGCGATTTCCGTCTCGGCCCGCTCGATGTCCGTGCGGAGCGCCGTGGCCTCCGGGCGACGGTCGAGAGGCGCCTCGGTCGAGGAAGGGGAGGGAGGCGAAGGAGGGGAAGGAGGAGCTACGGTGACCGAATCGTCGGCCAGAGACCGCTCTCCGGTAAGGCGAACGAGTTGCTGGAGGGCCGATGCCCGTTCGGCCGCGAGCGTCTGCAGGCGGATGTCCAGGCGCTGCCGCTCGATCTGAGCCTTCAAGACCGCGGGCTGACCCTCCTCGCCGACCTCGTACTGCGCGAGGGCAGCCTCCTCGAACTGCCGGAGGTCCGTCTGAAACCGGCGGATCGTGCGCTGCTCTTCCTGAACGCGGTAGAGCGTGTAGTAGGCACGGCGAATCTGGAGAGCGAGCGTCTGGGCGAGGGCGTCCGCGTCGGCCTCGGCGCCTTCCGCCCGGAGGTCGGCCACGTCGCCACGCAGCGAACGGAGGCCGGGAAAAGGAATGGACTGCTCGGCCCGCCACTGGGTGCGCTGGGCGCCCCGGGCGGTGATGATGGGATCGGCGTAGACGGTAGATCCGACGACCGGGTCGGGGAGGGCGCTCGTCTGAGCCGGTTCCGTCCGCCGGGCGGCCGCGCGGAGGCGGGCTGCGCGGAGGGACGGGTTGGCGCGGCTGGCCTCCTGAAGGAGCGAGGACAGGCGGAGTGTGGTGTCAGGCGGTGAGGTGGGGGAGAGGTCGTCCGCCGGTGAAGCAGCGGCCTGTGAGACCGTGCGTTCAGCAGCCGGAGAAGCCGTCTGAGCGGCGATCGGGCGAGCAGGGAGCAGGGTCGTCGACGAACAGAGAAGAACCGCCACGGCGATCCGTACGACCCCCTCAAGGGGAAAACGAGACATCGTTGAAGCAAGGCATCCAGTCAGAGCGAGCGGAGAGAGACTCCGCAGCGACAGGGCGCACGACGCCACGGTTGAGCGAACCGGGGGGCGTGCGTGAGACGTCCATCCGCCACGGCCGCGGCGGAGGGGGTGCCTTGCTTCTACGTCAGAAACGTGGCCGTCCAGATGTGCAGGCGGACGGCGGACGGAGAGGGAGACGATTCTCGTTCGACCCGGGGACGCTCGGCGGAGGAAGGAGCCGGGACGGCCATGCGGTCCGTCAGCGGCTGGAGGAGAGCCGGCTCCTCACTCGGGCCGCGATCCGGCGTTCGCAGGTCCGGCACGTCGACAGGCGCGGACTGGACCGTGCAGGAGCAGCCGTCGAGGCAGGGTTCGATGCAGTCGTGCTTGGCCGGGCCGGTGTGGTCGCCCCCGTGGGACGCGGGGTCGTGTACCGTAGCGTCCGGCGAGAGGATGTCATCGACGTGGGCGTCGTGCCCGTGAGCGTCTCCCGAGGGGGCGTCTGCGCCATGGATCATCGCCTCCGGTGCATCCGCCATCCCGTGCATCGACGCACAGACGGTCTGCACCGCCGGGAGAACGGTGCCGGCGAGCAGGACGGCGCTCAGAAGCGCCGCGCCGTAGCGGTGGAGGCGAGTCGATGATACCATAGCTTTAAGGGTACCTCACCACCCGGTTTGGGTTTCACAGGGGGCGACGTCCCCGGTCGCGCTCGATGAAGAGATGGATTCATGAACGCTGAGATTGAACCACGTGACGGGCTCAACGACGAAGCCCCCAGCTCCTGATGGAAGAATTGGGAGTGGCGGAGACCGCGCGGTTCTTTCAGCCGTTCACCATGGATCGGGGACCTGCACCGAGGACCGGGGGGAGTTGCTGAAGGACGGGACGCTTGCCGACGTGTTTGAAGAGAGGAGGCGTCGGCGCACGAATCGCAACGCATCACCCAGCGCCAGGGGTGACGGAGGATTCTTGCTGCCATCGATGGGGGCTTGGAGGGAGGTTTCGCCGTTGCCAACGGAGGCTTTGCCAGCAGAGGCTTCGCCAACAGAGGGTGACAAGGCCAGCGAACGGAAACGGCGACCAATGATGTAGTTCGGGTCGGACTGCGTTCCGTTCGGCGCTTTTACTCACTCCGCACGTCAGCCTCTCCGTTATAGAGCGAGAGCGGAGCCATCTGCTTCCTCAGCGGTTGTATAGGGGTGTAGTTCGACTTCGAATCGTGCGACGGTAAGCGGCTATGATGGACGATGCCTCGTCTCTGGATCGATCTGCCTTTTCTGTGACCACGTTGTCCGATCAGTCCGACAACCGGGCGTACTGGCAGTCGCAATCTCCAGCACAGCGGCTGGCGGCCGTCGAACAGTTGCGGCAACTCAACGATGACTACGACCCTGCCGAGCGACTTCAAAGAGTTCTTGAGACTGCTCGACGAGAAGGGCGTTGAGTTCTTGATCGTGGGTGGGTATGCCGTCGGATACCACGGCTATCCGCGTTCGACCGGTGACATGAACGTGTGGATCGATTCAACGGAAGAAAACGCCGAGCGGGTGGTCGAGACGCTGAAAGAATTCGGCTTTGACGGGCCTCGACTCGGACCGGAACTGTTTCTCGATCCAGATCGGGTCATTCGAATGGGACACCCGCCGCTCCGGATTGAGGTTCTGACATCGGTGACTGGCGTTTCGTTTGGAGAGTGCTATTCGAGCCGCACCGTGGAAGAGATGGAAGACGGAACGCCGATTCACTTCATCGGGCTTGAGAAGCTAAAGGAGAATAAACGGGCGAGCGGACGGCACAAAGATCTGGATGACTGGAGAATCTCCCGTAGGTCAGCACGGGCTCTGTAATCAGTACGGGCTCTACAACACGCATTGCGGCCGACGACGGGATGTTGCCACTTTGATGCGATAGCGCCTCCGATGCTCGACGCGTATCTTTTTGTTGTCTATCGCGGTAGAGCTTTATCCGTTATACGGAACCGCAGCATCCACGTGTTGGTCGCACGGCTGCTCATTTACACGGTTTGGCAGAGCCCATGCGCCGTTTCCCGTTTGTCCACGCCATCGGCACTTTCCTCCTGGCCGGCCTCTCCGTGCTCTCTTTTGTCGGCTGCGGAGCAGTTGGCGACCTTGTCTTCCCACGGTACGCTTTCAGTGAGGAAGATCGCCTCATCGGTGAGGGCGACCCCACCGTTCTCGTCATCGGCAACTCTGTGATGGAGTTCAACATCTGGGACCATGCGGCCATCGCCGATGTCATCGCCAAGGGGACAGGACGGACCGTGCGGAACAACGGTGAGTCCGGCGCGCGGCTGAGTGCCCCTGAGAGCGACATTCGAAGCCAGTACCGGCCCGGCTCGTGGGAGTGGGTCGTCATGGGCGGTGGAGCCAACGATCTCGGCGACGAATGCGGATGCGGCCCGTGCGACGTCACGATGGACGAGATGGTCAGCGCCGACGGACGCCGGGGCGAGTATCCCAGCTTCGTCCGGTCGGTCATCGCTGACGGGAGCCAAGTCCTCGTGATGGGCTACTACGAGTCCCCGGCCGGCGCGTCCACGGAGCTCTCCGACTGCGGGCCAGAGTTTGAGGAATTGAACCGCAGGCTTGAGGCGATGGCCCACGCAGCAGGCGGCGTGTACTTCGCCTCGGCGGCGGACGTGATCGATCCAACCAACCGAGATCACTACTTTGAGGACCTCGTGCACCCTTCGGTGGAAGGATCTCGCTTGATCGGCGAGCAGCTCGCAACGGTGATCAACGCGAACTCGGTGGATTGAGTCCGCCGCACCGTTCACCCGCCGGCTCCACGGGACGACGTCATCTTCCTCGACGCGACGAACGCAGTGGGAGGGAGGCCGGACCCGTACGCGACCGTCGCCGATGCGCTTCTCGACCGGATGCCCGGTTCGCGGGTGGTGAAGGCGTTCGAGACGACTGGGGCGGAGAACATGGCGGATCCGGTCTACGGAGACACCACCCTCGACCTGTTCGTCGCGGGCGACGACGCGGAGGCGAAAGAGGTCGCGGCATCGCTGGCGGGGGATGCCGGCTTCGGGCGTTGCTACGACGTCGGCGACCGCCGTTTCTTCGAGTCGCTGGAGCACCTGGCGCGGATCTGGATCCCGCTGGCGCTCTCGAAGGGGCACGGGCGCGACATCGGTTTTAAAGTCCTCCGGCGCGGGGGGTCGGCGGGATGACCGGAGGCTGCTCCGAACCGGATGCGTCTTCCGGTCGGACGGCTCCCCGTTTGCACGATCACGCAGCGGCCAACGACCGAGCCCTGTGCCTTCGACGGTTAGCGCTCCCGAGGCGGAGGCGCGCTGCCCGGCCCGTTCGAACCGGAATCGTGTTCGTCCGGTCGCTCCCGGTTGAGATCGTCCCCCGGTGCATGAGCCTCCGACGGACCGCCGGGCGTCACCTCGTCTGGGAGAGGCGACCAGAAGGAGGCAGGGTCGGCGGCATCGACCTCGCGCTGGAAGGCATCGACGGCCGGGATCTTTCGGGCCAGGTGAAAGACGGCTGCGCCCAGTCCCAGCACCAGACCGATCCCGAGGGGTCCGATCACGCGCATGAGGTGGACGGGCCACGTCATCGCATAGACGAAACCGTCTACCCATTCGGTCCCCACGTCCAGAAGTAGGTCCCAGAGCACGGGCCCGATCGTCTCGGTGAGGAGGGCAAACCAATCGTTCGGCCACGACAGAGCAGGGAGCCTCCAGTTTGCCGGGTCGAGCCAGACGCGGTACGGAAGAGTTCGGACTTGGTGGACAACGAACATGCCGGCGGCAACCAAGCCGTAGAATCCTCCACCGAATGCAGCAATTCCTCGCGCTACGAATCCACGCACCTGCGTCAGGGCAAGCTGCGGCAGCGAGCGGTCCGATGCCAGGTGTGTGGGGCGCCGGGCGCGGAGGGCGCGGACGCGGCGCCAGGCTACGTAGCCCAGCAGGCCCAGCGGGACGCCCAGTTGAACGGCAAGCTGGATGAGCCCGGCCAACGCCGGTCCCGAGGTGAGCGCCAGCAGGAGGAGACCTGCCGGGACGACGACCCTGGCGACGCGCACAACGGTTGATCTCATACCGGATGTTCGACGGGGGGCAGGCGATGGACTGGGATCAGCATCGGACGCTGCAGGGTCGGGTGGGCCCGCGGCACGGTGCGGGGTCGGGGGCTGTGAGCCCGACCTGACCTCCGGCCCAGGGGAAGATTGACTGGGGGAAGGTTGAGATGTGGTCATCCGGTGTACCCCGACTGGTTGCGGTCTCAGTGGGCATGGTTTCCATACACGGTGACACGGAAACCGGGGGGTGAGGGTTGCAGGCGGCATCCCTGCGCGCCATGACATCAGGGCAGAGAAGAGGACCTACAGGAGAGGATCCAAAAGCCAGCTTCTCGGGCCGACGCCCAGGTACGGCGCTGGCCTCGAGCCAAGCGGGACCTGGTCGAAACGATCACTTGGTCGAAACGATCATCGGCACGCTCGCCGATCCATTCAAGGTGGAAACCCCCCGAGCTCGTTTCCTATGGGGATCCTATGGGGAGTGATGGCTCGTCTGGGGGCGAAACTGCTAGCCTTCAATCTGAGTCTCCTCCGCAACCAGAGGCTCGGCCGTCCTCGGTTGGCCGTCAAACACCTCTATCTGTAATAGCACCACCCGTATTAGAGCGTCTGAATGCGCCCAATCAAATCGTCCTGGTAGGAGGGCCCGATCGGCAACATCTTTCCATCGATGATGAGGGTCGTGTCCTCGATGTCTTTGATTTGGTCGATGCGCACGATGTGCGACCGATGGACGCGGATAAACTGACTCGACGGGAGCTTCTCCTCCAGCTCCTTCATCGTGCTGTTGATCATGTACCGATCCGACTCGGCCTGCACGAGCATGTAGTCACCCTGCGCTTGGATCCATTGAATGTCTTGCAGGGCCACCCGGATGAGGCGACGCCCGTCCTTTAAGAACACATGCTCCGCGGACGTATCGGCGAGATGCGGCGACTCGCCGGCCGGCTCCGCAGACGCGTCGTAGGACCCAGCGAGGTCGAGCCGCTCCGACGCCCGCTCAATGGCCGTGAGAAAGCGGCCGTACCGCACCGGCTTCACCAGATAGTCGACCACGTCCACGTCGAACGCCTCAACGGCGTACTCCTCGTGGCTGGTCACCATCACGATGGCCGGGGGATCTGAGAGGCTTTCCACGAGCTCCAGCCCCGACATCTCCGGCATCTCCACGTCCAGCAGAATCAGGTCGA
>CAKZLV010000243.1 GCA_937127285.1 uncultured Bacteroidota bacterium | reverse complement strand
AGTAGGCCTGCCACGTCGTGCCCGCCTCCCCGGAAAGGGTTTCGCCGAGGTTCTGCGACGCGTCACCGGGGAGCGCAACGAGACGGTAGTCCTCTGCATCCGCACCGTCGTCGAAGCTGCGCGAGACGGACGCCTGGATGGACTGCGGATAGACGACCGCCGGGACGGAATTGGAGAAGCCGCTCGTCATGCCGTCACTGTCGGTCGCCACGACGCGGTAGCGGACGAAGTCGCCGAGGGAGAGTCCGTCGTCGGTAAACGTCGTCGTCTCCGGCCCGACCTGCCCGATGCGGGCACCGGTCGTGTCGAAGCCCGCCGTCGCCCCGCGGTAGATGGTGTAGCCCGTCAGGTCGCTTGCATTGCTGGCCGACCAGGAAAGCGCCACGGTTCCGGCATCGCGGTTCACCTCGGCGCTGAGGTTCGTCGGGGCCGGCGGGGGTGGTGCGGCGACGTCGTAGGGGACGATCCCGGCTTCGGGGGTAGAAACCGGCTCGTCGGTGTAAATGTGGAACTCGCCCGGCGCCATCGGGATCGGGGTATCCTGCTCGTCCGATTCGATACTCACCGCCTCGCCGGTAAAGAAATCGTACCAGGTACCGGTCGAGGGGAAGTTGGCCGCGACGGCGAGCGTGTCGACGTCGAAGTTGCCGACCACGATCGCGTTCATCGACGCGTGCTGCAGGCCGATGCGGCGACCCGGCTCACCCTGGCCGACGCGCAGGTCGACCTGCGTATCCGTCGAGGTGAACACCTCGTTCTCGTTGCGCAGGTTGATGAGGGCGCTCCAGGTTTTGTACAGATCGACGCGGCCGGGGCTTTGCTCGGGATCGCGGTACTCCCACCGAATCGGCTTCGGCGCCGTCCGCCCGGGGGCGACCTCCGGGCACTCTCCGCCCTCGCCGCCGCCTTCCCGCAGGCATTCTTCGCCCTCCTCCCCGTAGCCGTACCCCAGTTCTCCGAACTGCCACATCATGCGGGGGCCCGGGACGGTGAAGAAGAAGGCCCCGACGAGCTTCTGCCGCTCCAGGGCGGTGTCGAAGTCCGTGACGTCGTAGCCCTCGTCGCTCGAGTTCCCGAACGCGATGTTGCGGTACATGAGCCACTGTTCGTCGTGGCTCTCCATGTAGGTGACGTAGTTCGGGACGTCGAGACCGCGATTCCGGTAGTAGGTACTCGACAGATCCGAGGAGAAATCCGACGCGCTGATGTACCCCATTGCCGACTGGCTGTAGGGCCGGTTCATGTTGTTCCAGAGCATCATCCCCGGAAGGCCCTCTCCGGTCCGATAGGTGGCCAGTTCCTGCTCCTCCTCCGTCGCGGCAAAGTGCTCGAGGATGATATATGCATTGTCGTCGACCGACCAAATCTCATCGGCCATGCGCTTGAGGAGGTCGACGCGCTCCTGGTCGAAACTGCTCCAGGCCCCAACGTCCTCCCCGTATCCCTCATTGTTGGGCCCCTGGGTGAACCCTTTCGACAGGTCGAACCGGAAGCCGTCGACGTTGAATTCGGTCAGCCAGTACTCGTTGGCCCGGTCGAGCCAGTACTTCGTGAACGAGCTCTCGTGGTTGTTGTCGTTGAAGACGTTGAAGGGGTGCTTCGCCTCCGGATTCGCCCACGGATTCTCCGATGTCGGCGGCCCGAACGTTCCTTCGTTGAAGAGGCGAATGAAGGGGCTCTGGCCCGTCTGGTGGTTGTAGACGACGTCGAGGATGACGGCGATGCCGTTGTTGTGGGCCGCTTCGATGAACTGCTTGAGCTCGCGGGCCGGACCGTAGTACTTGTCCGTCGCAAAGTAGAGGGCCGGGTTGTACCCCCAGCTTTCGTTTCCGTCGAACTCGCTCACCGGCATCAGTTCGATTGCGTTCACGCCGAGGCGGTCCAGATACGCCAGCGTGTCCTGCATCGTCTGATAGTTGTGGTTCTCGATGAAGTCGCGCACGAGGAGCTCGTAGATGACGAGATCTTTCTGCTCCGGGCGCTCGAAGGAGGAGAAATTGAACGACGACTGGTCGGTCTGCAGGACGGAGACGAGCTGCTCCGCTTGATCGCCGGGGTACGGCTTCAGGTCCGGGTACGTCTCCTCCGAAATCCCGCCGTCGTTCTGGGTCAGCACCTTGCGGGAGTACGGATCGGGGATGCGGATCTCGCCGTCGACGAGATACTGGAAGCCGTACTCCTTGCCCGGCTCCAGATTCTGCAGCTCGATCCAGTAGCGGACGCTGTCGGCCGTGACCGTCTCGCGCTTCATCTGGTAGGCGGGCTGCACCTCCCAGTCGGTCATTTCGCCCACGAGGTGCACGTACTCCTTGCGGGGCGCCTGCAGGACGAGGGTCGCGGAGGTGGACGACGTGTACGTGATCCCGTCCTCGATGCCGGTGGGGACGGGCTCTTCCTGCGTGGGGGCTGCGTAGACGACGGAAAACGAATCCCGAGCGGTGGTTCCGTCCGTATCCTCGGCGACGACCTCGACGTCCGTTCGGCCGGGCTGCGTGAGCGACAGGTCGTACGCAATCGTCGCGTCTTCGGTGGACACTTCCTCCGTGCCGTTCACGAGCAGGCGGAAGGACTGCAGACTGCTCCCGGAGCCGGGCCGGGCCTCGGCTTCGACCGTGAGGGTCGTATCCGAGTCGACCACGAGGGGGTCGACGAGGCTCACGATCGGCGCGTCGATGTCGGCGCTTACCGACTGCGCCTGTGCCGGAGCCGGGGCAAGAGCTGACAGGCCCAGAAGCATCGCCGCGGACAGTGCCAGGAGAAGGCGACGGGGAGAAGAGCGGAGAGAGACAGTCACGAGCCCGGAAAGGGGTTGGTGAAAGAAACGAAGCGCAGGTCGGCTTCCGCACAACAGAAAAGAAAACGGGAGCGCTCCGTCACTACCGACCGGAGCGCTCCCGTGATGCGATGACGCCGGTTCCGGCGAGGCCGGACGGGTCGGTCCGGCAGCCGGATTCGATTGAACAGATCCGGACCGCCGGGCGTCGTCGATGGCAGTGATCACTTACTCTTTCGAGATGATCTTGATGTCGTCCAGGAGGACGTCGATGTCGGACCCGCGGGTTTCAAACCCGACATTGCTGATTCCTTCGGAGAGAAGGACCGACGGATCAGTACCGAGCTCCGAGAGCGGGATTTCGACCGTTTCCCAGGATCCGACCGGAAGGGCAACTTGCTGGCCACTGTTGAAGACGTAACCACCGCCACCCTGTGCCGATTCGACGAAGACGTAGAGTTCGTCCCCCTCGGTTGCCTTGGCGCGGAAGGACACGACGTCATTCCCATCCACGTCGACTTTCAGGCCGCTGTAGTTGTAGCCAAAGAAGCTAGCTAGGCCTTCAATGCTCTGCGACGTCGGCCCGTCACTCTGTACTGCAACATCGTCGGACGGTCCAAACTCAGGAAAGGCGCCATCTCTGTAGGCATTCGTCGTCCGCTCGAAGTCCATGATCTCGACTGTCGCTCCCTGAGCGTCGCCGAAGAAGAGCTCGTCGAGGTAGTAGGTCACGTCGGCGTCGGCGGAGAACTCGATCTCAGTCAGCGGACCGTTGCCTCCGGCGCGGGTGGCGACCGGATTGAAGTCCTCACTGATCTGGTCGAACTCGATGATGTATTTCAACCAGCTTGAGCCGGAGGGAACGGGAATCTCCACCTGTCGGGCGACCTGATTGCCGTCAACTTCTTCATTGAAGGTGACCGTCAGGGTGAAGCTCGTGTTCGGGTTCTGGCGGACGAGGAAGGAGAAGCGATCGAGGCCCGGCAGGCTGGCGCGGCGCGTGAAGCTGACCGATCCGCCCGGCGTGCCGTCGACCTGAAGCGACTGTACGCCGTTGCTGTTCGGGGAGACCGTATCGGTCGACAGGGAAATCTCGGTTCCGCCGTTGCCGCTGGAGTCCCGCTGCGCGTCTTCGTAGTCGGCAATGGTGGCGAAGGTGGGCGAGAAGTCGCTCTGGATCGTGATTGCGCTGACCGTGACGGTGACGGAGCCGCTGACATCTCCCGTCGCCGAGGGCGCGGTGAAGTCCACCTGCTCCTGGATCACGCCGTCCACGCTCTGATCGTAGGCAATCTCCCAGGTCTGCTCTCCGCCCTCCTGGGGATCGCCGGTTTCGGTCACCTTTTCGACGCCCAGTTCACCGGAGGCCTGCGCCTGCGGGTGCTCGTTGAGGCCCTGGTAGGAGACCGTCACCTGACTTCGGTTGCTTCCCTCCACGTCACCGGAGACGATCAGCGTCACGGAGTTGGTGGAGAACTGGACATCCGGCTGGATGTCGAAGTCCTGCACGCTCGAGGGACTGTCGTCGCACGCGGCCAAGAAGATGCCCACCGCGACGATGAGAAAGAGACGTAGGGTTTGTTGGAGTGTCGTTCGCATAGCAGTCGGTCAAGCTGTTGGAAGCATGTTCAGTGGGCCGGACGCTCCGCGGCGGGCGCGCCCCGGTCCGCCGAAGCAGACCGAGGGAGCCGTCGCTGGACGGCTCTCCGGGGCGCGCCCCGACCTCGGAGGCTGGATCGCATCGGGACGGTTGCGTCTCGGCTTAGTATCCCGGGTTCTGCTCCAGATTCGGGTTGGCGCGGAGTTCAGACGCCGGCAGCGGATACAGCGCAAGCTCGGCGTCGATGGCCGTGCCCGCCTGACTGTTGCCCTTCCAGGGCCAGAGGTAGTCGCCGCCGGTGTACTGACCGAAGCGGATCAGGTCCGTCCGGCGCGTGGCCTCCCAGAAGAGCTCGCGTCCGCGCTCGTCGAGGAGGAACTCGAGCGTGATGTCGCCGGCCGCGAGGTCTCCGGGAAGACCAGCACGTTCGCGCAGGTCGTTGAGGAGTTCGACAGAGCGACTGTCCGCACTTCCTTCCAGCCGCACGGTCGCCTCCGCGTACGTCAGGTATGCTTCCGCGAGGCGGAACATCGGATAGTCGGTGTCCGGGAAGGTCGGGTTGGAGCCCGGATTCCCGTTCGACGTGATGTTCTGATACTTCGGCACGGCGTATCCGTCCTGGAAGTCCGTCAGCGTCGCGATCTCCAGCGACTGGCCCTGCGTGAAGAAGATGCCGCGCTGATCCCCCGCGTCGAAGAGGCTGAAGCCGGCCGAGGTCGTGCGCAGGCCCTGGTACCCGGTGTCGATCCCGTACGCGGCGGGGTCCATTTCACCACCGACGGCTGCGTGCGTCAGGAACTGCGTGCCGCCGAAGTGCTGCGTGTTCTGCCCGTCGTGCGGGATGGCGAAGATGATCCCGTCCGCCGTGTGGTTGTCGGCGAGGAAGAGGTGCTGGTAGTCGGGCTCCAGTTCGAAGCCGGCGTCGATCACGCGCTGGGCGTACTGCCGGGCCTCCTGGTAGCGGGCCTGACCGATGTATTCTTCCGCATTCAGGTACAGCTTCGAGAGAAGCATCCAGGCGGCGGCGCGATCGGCACGTCCGTACTCCGCCTGTCCGGCCGGCGGCAGGTTCTCCTCCCCTTCGCCGTCGGTGATGGCGAGCAGTTCCTCCTCAACGAAGTTGAAGACCTGCTGCCGCGTGGCCTGCTGGGGCGGCGTACTGCCGATCGTGAAGTCTTCCTCGACGAGGGGAATGTTGCCGAAGAGATCCACGCCGTGCCAGTAGCTGAGCGCGCGCAGGAAACGGGCCTCGGCGCGCCACTGCGGCATCTGCTGTCGCACGTTCGTCTCGACGTTCCGGGCGTCCAGCCTGTCGGGGGTGGACTGCCGCAAGAACTCGTTCACCTGCGAGACCTGGAAGAAGATGCGGCTGTACATCGCCGAGGAGAACCCGTTCGTCGCCGCCCAGGTGTTTGTGTTCAGTTCCTGAACGGCGCCGTCGTTAAAAGCAATGACGGCCTCATCCGTCGGCAGCTCCTGCATCTGCCACCAGAGACGGATGTACTGAGAGAAGCCCTCGTCGATGCCGGAAATATCAGCATTACCGGACCCTCCCTGCTGGCCGGTCACGTTCAGGCCGGCATACAGCTTGGCGAGGTAGGACTTGTAGGCCCCGTCCTCGGTGAAGATGTTATCGGCGGCCGCCTGCCCGGTCGGGCTGACGCCCACGTCGTCGCAGGCCGTCAGCCCGAAGCCGGTCACCAGAAGGGCCAGCGCAACGAGGACGGTGCGCAGCCGGGATGTCACGGTCGATTGGTAGTCTCTGCTAAACATAGTGTCTTTCATCATTTTTCAAGGCTTGCACGTGGGGAGCAGAAGCGAACCCGGGCTCGGCGGACCCAACGGCGCAGAGCGCCGGTCGGGCCCGCCGGGCGGGCAGCATCGGCCGGACGGTTACAGCTGCACGTTCAGGCCGGCGGTGAAGGTGCGAGCACGTGGATAGACGTTGTTGTCGATCCCCTGCCCAGCGGAGTAGACCTCCGGATCCGTTCCGTCGTAGCCGGTCAGGATGAAGGCGTTGCTGACCTGGCCGAAGATGCGAACCCGATCCACGCGGGGAATCGAGCGCACCGTATAGCCGAGCGTGATGTTGTCCATTCGCAGGAAAGACGCATCCTCGACGTACACGTCGGAGAAGTACTGGGGGTCATCGAACTCATTCTCCAGTGCCGACTCGTGGATGTTCGTCGGGATCTGGTTGCTCTCGATGCGGCTGAAGTGGCCGAAGTTCGACGCCACGTTGTTGTAGACCTGCTGCCCGAGGTGCGCCCGCAGTGTGAAGCTGAGGTCGAAGTTCCGGTAGCGGAACTGCGACGTGTGCCCCAGAATCCAGTCCGGCTGGGGGTTTCCGCTCACGTAGCGGTCCTGGGTGTTGATCTCTCCGTCGCCATTGCGGTCGACGTACAGGTCGCGGTCGTTCACCTCGCCGTCCCCGTTGTGGTCGACGCCGTCAACGAGCGGGTCTCCGTTGTCGTCGAGCTTGTGCTCGTAGGTAAAGAAGGAGTTGACCGGCTCGCCTTCCTGCAGCACCTGGATGTTGTTGCCGAAGCCGCCGGCGATGCCTCCGGTCAGCTCGCCCTGGAAGCCGGCTTCCTGCGCTCCCGGCAGGTCGATCTGAAGCAGC
Source organism: uncultured Bacteroidota bacterium (assembly GCA_937127285.1). GTDB lineage: Bacteria > Bacteroidota > Rhodothermia > Rhodothermales > Salinibacteraceae > CAKZLV01. The sequence goes on along the minus strand of CAKZLV010000243.1, from coordinate 4,862 downwards.
TCGTTGTTGTTCGTCGAGGCGTTCAGATTGACGTTCCAGGAGAAGTCCTCGGTGCGCACCGCGTCGCCGCTGATGCTAAACTCGACGCCCTGGTTGCGCATCTCACCGATGTTGGTGAGAACCTGGTTGCTCAGGTTGGCGCCGCCTGGGGCGGTTACCGTGAAGAGCAGGTCGTCGGTGTCCTTGCGGTAGAACTCGATGGCACCGCTGACGCGGCCGTCGAACAGGCCGTAGTCCAGGCCGATGTTGTAGGAAGTCGTCTCCTCCCACTTCAGACCCTGGTCGGCGGCAGCCGGTCGGATCGTCGTCACAAACTCATCGCCGAACTGCGCCTGAGCGCGAGGACCACCCGTCGTGTAGAACGGCGCGTATTCGAAGTCACCGATTTCCTGGTTTCCGGTGATGCCGGCGGAGACGCGAAGCTTCAGCGAGGAGATCTGCGGAACGGCCTCCATGAACTCCTCCTGATGGATGCGCCAGGCGAGCGCGCCAGACGGGAACGTCCCCCAGCGGTTCTCCGGACCGAACTTCGAGGATCCGTCGCGGCGAACCGTGGCCGTGAGCAGGTACTTGTCCTGGAAGGTGTAATTCAGCCGGGCGAAGGCCGAGATCAGGCGGCTCGGAATCTCCGACAGGCTCGTCGTCACCTGACTGAGCGTGTCAGCACGAATGACGTCGCTCCGGTCGGAGCCGTAGATGTTCGTGCTCAATCCGGCGGCCGTGTATTCCGGATACTCCTCGTTGATTTCCTGCCACGAGTACCCGGCCGTCACGTCGAACTTGCTCTCGATCTCACTGAACGTGCGGTCGTACGTCAGGTAGGCGTCGAGCAGCGTGTTGAGTTGGCGGAAGTTCGCCCGCGTGACCTGACCCGGAAAGTCGTTCTCGGCCTGCCCCTTCAGGAAGGTCGGTGCGAAAAATTCGCGCTCGCCGGTCGACACGTCGTAGCCGAGGTTGGCCCGTGCGCTCAGGCCGGTTACAGCCGGGATGCTGTATTCCGCCTCGACGTTTCCGAGACTTCGGAAGGTCTCTCCGACATTCTCCTCCAGGACGTAGGAGGCAACGGGGTTGTTTTCGGGAAGCTCTGCCGACCATTCGTAGAAACCGCCGAACTGGCTCCGCACGTCGCGGACCGGCTGCGTCGGGTCGAAGGCCGCCGCGCCGCCGACGAGGCCGCCGGGCTCGAAGTCCTGCGTGGTTTTCGATCCCTTGAAGCTGGAGCGTAGCGCCAGGTCGTCGTCCAGAAGGCGGACGTTGTAGTTCAAAGACGCGCTGATGCGCTCGAGGCCGGAGTCCTCCAGGATGCCCTGTTCATCCCGGTAGCCGAGGGAGATCCGGAAGTCCGAGTCCTCGTAGCCACGCGAAAAGGCGACGTTGTGCTCCTGCGTGTAGCCGTCGCGCTGGACGAGGTCCTGCCAGTCGGTGTTGGCAAAGCCGAGTTCGCCCGCCACGCTCGGGGCCTGCTCCTGCACGACCCGGCGGAACTGGTTGGCGTCCAGAACATCGATTTCGTCCTGAATCTGGGCGCTCGAGACGGTTCCGTTGTACGTGACGCGTCCTTCGCCTTCGTCGGCCTGCTTCGTCTCAATCAGAATCACACCGTTGGCGCCGCGCGCTCCGTAGATGGCCGCCGAGGAGGCGTCCTTCAACACCGTGACGCTCTCGATGTCGCTCGGGTTGAGAAAGCTGAGGGGGTTGTTCTGCGCCGTATTTCCGTCGTTGCTCAGCGGCACGCCGTCCACAACGAAGAGCGGGCGGCTGTCCGCGTTGACGGACGTGGCGCCTCGGATCCGGATGAACGAGCCGGCGCCGGGGGCTCCGCTGCTGGAGGAGATCTGAACCCCGGAAATCTTTCCGGAGATCAGCTGCTCGGGCGTGGCGCTCTGCACCGGGTTGAAGTCGGCGCTGCTCACCTTGTTGACCACCCCGGTCACGTCGCGCTCCTGCTGCTCGCCGTAGCCGACGACGACCAGTTCCTGCAGCTGCTGCTGCGAGGGCTGCAGCGCGACGTCAATCGTCGACCGTCCCGCAATCGCAACGGTCTGGTCCACGTAGCCGACGAACGAAAAGCGGAGCGAGTCCGCCGTTGCGGGGACGGTCAGCGCGTAGCCGCCGTCGACGCCGGTCGCGGTTCCGACCTGCGTGCCGGGGACCGACACGTTGGCACCGGGCAGCGGCTGGCCGTCCTGGCCGTCGGTCACCGTTCCTGTGATTTCTTGCTGCGCGTGGGCGGGCGCCGCCATCAGCGTCGCGAGGGCGACGCCGACGACCAGCGCAATGAGGTCCCGTAAGCGTTGTCGCATCATCGGTTCAAGGCTCGTTGTTCGGGAAAGGGGTGCAGTGCTGAAAACTTGGGAAGCGGTGTCAGGTCGTGCGGTCGCCGGAACGTGCTCGCGTGGAGTCGCGCACGACCAGCTCCGGTTCGAAGCGCTTCTGGCGCAGCGGCGGTTCCTGGTCGGCCTCGATGTGCTCACGAAGAATCGTCGCGGCCGTCGCGCCCATCTGGTGCGTCGGACTGCGGAGCGTCGTCAGCCGAAGCGGCAGGTAGTCGAGCACGCTCAGGCCGTCGCAGCCGACGAGCGACACGTCGCCCGGCACGTCGAGGCCCAACTCGTGCAGCGCCCGGTAGACGCCCAGCGCGACCAGGTCGTTGAAGCAGGTGGCAGCCGTCGGGCGCTCGTCCTCCGACAGGCCGTCGAAGACGTCAAGCGCCGCCCGGTAGCCCTCTTCGGCCCGGGCTCCGGCGCGGACGACCAGGTCGTCCGAAAAGGCCACCTTCGTTTCGCTGAAGGCGTAGCGCATCCCGTCGATGCGGGCGTCGCTGTGCTGCGAGTACAGGGGCCCGGCGAAGTGAACGATGCGGCGATGCCCGCCGTCGATCAGGTGCCGAACGGCTTTCTTCGACGCCGCAGCCGTGCTTACGTCCACCACATTGGCCTTCACCCCGGCAATGCGCTCCATCAGCACGAACGGAATGCGAGCGCGCTGAAGCGCCAAAAGATTCTGAAGATCGGTGTCGTCGTTCATGACGGGGTAGATAATCAGGCCGTCTACGTCCCGCTGCGTCCAGTCTTCGAGGAGGCGGTTTTCGATTTCCGCATCTCCCTCGGAACTGGCGGTGTAGAGGGCGTAGCCGGCGTCTTCGACGACACTCGCCACGCCGGCAGCAATTTCGGCAAAGAACGGATTGTCGCGCTCCTTCATCAAAAGTCCGATGCTTCGGCCGTTTGCGCCCGGGCGCCGGGCCGACGATTTCGGCCGGTAGTTCAGCGCGGCAACGGCCTGGTTGACCTTTTCTCGCGTCTCATCGCTCACCGGCCGGCTGTCGTTTAAGACGGCCGAGACGGTCGACTTGGCAACGCCGGCCCGATCTGCTACGTCGTCAATGGTTGGACGCGACACAGTCTGAGGGAGTGTAGAACCAATAAAAACCTGGTCCAAACCCGGTTCGCCCGTGGGCGAAACCGCTTCCAGGACGGATAGTAGGGCTCTCCGTCTGCAATGTCAATAAACCATTACGCGGGGACGCGCCCCCTGAAGCGGCGCACGGCCCCCTGCGCCTCGGCCCCCTCATGACGGCGCTCCGCCGGTGCTCCCCTCCCGTCGCCGCTCCGCCTCTCACCACCGATTTCATGAAGGGGCGACAAAACAAAAGCCGCCCGACGAGGATCGGGCGGCTCTTCGTTCACAGGAAGTTCGAATCAGATTGATGCCGGTTTGAACCGAGAAGCTCTTCGATGCCCCGGGCGGTTGGGTACAGGCCCGCCGGAGGGCGAAGGCGGGCGATTCACTCTCCCGAGGCGGTGGAGGCGTCCTCCGCCGGCTCCGCGGCCGCCGAGGCGGGCAGCAGCGACTTCCCGAACGACTTGAGCGTAAAGACGGGACAGGCGGCCGAGCGGACGACCTTCTCGGCAACGCTCCCGATCAGGAAGCGCTCCAGTCCGGTTCGTCCGTGGGTGGCCATGACGATCAGGCCGCTTCCGCTCTCCTCCGCAAAGTCGATGATGTCGCGTGCGGCGTTGCCAGCCATCACGTGCACCTCCACGGCGGGAGCACCGTCGCGGATGCGGGCGGCCAGTTCCTCCATCGCCTCTCGGGCCCGCTCCTGCACGTCGGGCAGAACCGGCCCGATCGGGTCGATGCCGTACACGCTCGGGTAGGCCGCCTCCTCCACCACGTGCAGCAGGTCGAGCGTGGCGTCGTAGGTAGACGCCAGTTCAGCGGCATGATCGGCCACCAGGGTCGACTGCTCAGAAAGATCCACGGGGGCGAGCACCCGCTCGACGAACGGCCCGGGCGTGGGGCCGTCTTCATCGCTGCCCAGAATCGTAAACACCGGGCACGGCGCCTGCCGCACCACCTCTTCCGAGACGCTTGTACTGAGGAGCCGGTCGACGCCTTTCCGGCCGTGCGTCCCCATCACGACGAGGTCGACGTCCAGGTCGGCCGCCCGATCGATGATCGCCTTCGCCGGCGAGACGCTTTCGACCTGGCGGTAGATGACGCGGACGCTGCCATGCTCGTGCGCCGGGGTTTCTACGTCCACCTCTTCAATCGGCATGAAGAACTGACCGCCGTCTTCGTCGGACGCCTCCAGAGGCAGGTAGTCCATCGGGTTGGCCTGATCGGCCTGGTGGGGAGACGCTACGTTGAAGACGTGCACCTCCGCATCGACCTGCATGGCCAAGTGCGCCGCATGCGAGAAGGCGTCTTCCGCCACGGAGGAGAAATCGGTCGGGAACAGAATGCGCTGGATGTTTAGCATCGACGGGTTCGGTTGTGCGTTCGGCAGTACGCGGTTGCGGGGGGCTGGGGAGCGGGGGGGCTTTGGACGCGTGGTGGCTTTGGACGCGTGGGTGCTT
>CAKZLV010000242.1 GCA_937127285.1 uncultured Bacteroidota bacterium | reverse complement strand
CAACGCCACCACCCTATGCCCGCCCGCCCCGAAACTCTTGCCGACGTTTCCGCACCGAACTGCTCCGGCCAGACGGCTCTCGTCACCGGTTCGACGAACGGCATCGGCCGTGCGGCTGCGCTCGCGCTCGGCCGGCTCGGCGCCGACGTGATCGTTCACGGTCGCGACGCCGAGGCCGGGGAATCCGTGGTCGACGCGCTGGAGGCGACGGGAGCCGACGCCCGCTTCGTGCAGGCCGACTTTGCCGATCCGGATGCCGTGCGGCACCTTGCCGCTGCCACCCGGGAGTGGACCGGCGGCCTCGACCTGTTGATCAACAACGCTGGCGGTCTTTTCCGGGAGGGACGCCTTGTGGGACCCGGGGTCGAGCAGACCTTTCACGTCAACCACCTGGCTCCCTATCTCTTGACGGCGGAGCTGCTGGATCATCTGCGGGACGGAGCGCGGGTGGTGACGACCGCGTCGGAGGCTCACCGCGGCGCCTCGTTTGATCTGAGTCGCATCCAGGACGCGGAAGGCCTGTCCGGGATGGGAGCGTACAGCCTGTCGAAACTGGCCAACGTCCTCTTTGCTGCCGAGCTCGCCCGTCGCCTCGATGCAGCCGGGCGAGCGGTGGTCTCCCACAGCGTCCACCCCGGCTTCGTCCCCGGCAGCAAGTTCGGACGCTTCCTGCCCGGGCTGCTGGCATCTCTCTTTCAATGGATCGGCGTCGTGCCGGGAACGTCATCGGTAGCAGACGGCGCCGCCGAAATTTTGACCGTCGCCCTCTCCGACGAGGCCGGCGCCGACTCCGGGCGCTACTACTCCGGGCAGCAGCCCGTCTCCCCGGCCCCGGATGCCCGCGATCCCGATGCCGCGCGCCGCCTCTGGCGCCGCAGCGCCGACCTGCTGGGCATCGACGAGCCGCTCCCCGCCGCAGACGATGCGCGCCGTCGCCCCTCGTAGAGCGGTCGTCGACACCCCGTCGCGGGCTGCCCCCGCCCAATGCCCCTGCCCAATGCCCGTGCCCCATGCCCCCGCCCTGAGAGGCGTCGCCGCTTCGACCGACGCCGCCTCGCGCCCCGGAAGCCGCCATCGTTTCCTCGCTTCATGACCTCCATGCCCGACCGGATGCTAACCGACGCCGATCGCCGCAAACAGAACGCCCGGCCCGACCGCTTCTTCTACCGGGAGCCGAGGCTCGTGCAGCATGTGGACGAGTCGTTTCGCAGCCGGCTCACCGACCTGTACCGTGAACGGCTGCGTCCCGGCGACGACGTTCTCGATCTGATGAGCAGTTGGGTGTCTCACCTGCCACCGGAGAGGGAACTGGGCGATGTCGTCGGTCACGGCATGAACGCCGAGGAGCTGGCCGCCAACGAGCGGCTGACCGAGTCATTTGTGCAAGACCTGAATCGAGAGCAACAGCTCCCGCTGGATACCGGCAGCGTCGACGCGGTGCTCTGCGCCGTCTCGGTGCAGTACCTCCAGCATCCGGAGCGGGTCTTCGCCGAGGTGGCCCGCGTCCTCCGGCCCGGCGGCCCGTTCATCGTCAGCTTCTCGAACCGGATGTTCGCCCAGAAGGCGATTCGCGCGTGGCGGGAGGCCTCTGGCTCCGAGCGCCTTCACCTCGTGCGGGGCTGCTGCGAGGCCACCGGTGCGTTTGCGACGATCGAGACGATCGCAGAAAGCCCCCTCGTCCCCCCCACGCGCCGGTTTTTGGGAGGAGCCCCGGACCCGTTCTACGCCGTGATTGCCGCGACCTAATCCGGCGCCGGGGGGCCGCGCCGACGACAGCACCGCCGCGCCTGTCCAGGCATGCGTCCCTCGCGGTGGGCGGTCCCTGCGGTGCGCGCCGACTGCGATCTCCGTTCCTGGACGACCACGTCCTGTACGCCCACATCATGGACGACCACATCGGGGACGACCACATCGGGGACGAGCGTGTGCACGGGCTCGCATCGCCGGCCCGAGGATCGACCTCGCGTGTCTTTATATTCGATATATCGCGTCTCTGTATCGGGAATCGAGCAAACAGGAGCCGGCTGCCGAGAGGGTGGAGGCTGTCGCGTGCCCGTCGTCGACCCGACTTCGCTCCATCTCACCACCGCGGATACAACCGATAATGCGGTAGCGTGTCGTATCGGTGTATGCATGGGGTCATGGGCAATAAGAGAAGAAGGAATCGTCTGTGCGGCCGAGATGCCCTGACCTCTCGAAACGGATAAGCGACAGGCGGCAAGCAGCCCACAAGATCGGCAACCCCGCCAGGACAGAGCCCTGCCCGCGAGGACCGAGCTCTGAGAGAAATGGACCCGTTCGCTGTACAGGCAGGGGGTACAGGCAGGGGCACCGATCCGTGAATCTCCGGAAACCGAAGGCAGGCATGGATTTGGCCAAAAAGATCCCCAAGCATACTCGAACCGCCGTTCATGCTCAAGGCGTGCGGAAACTGCTTCGGGAACCATGAAGATATAATAATGAAAAGGTCGCAGAAACCCTCTTCAGCGGCGGATAGTGCCCGTTGTCCCCATTCACGATGATCTCCATCCATGATGGGACATCCATGATGGGCTCCATCCGTGATAGTCTTCATCCGTGATGGGATCCACCCGTGACCGTCCCGTGGGCCTTCAGCGTGAGGGGGTCTGCTCGCCTCAAGTCCACGAAGCGATCATCTCTATATGCGATTATCTCCGTATATCATCACCACTTATCGTCCCCATGTCCAGCAAACCTCTGGGACTGCCCCCAGCCTCGGCAGCTGGGATATGGACGAATATCTCGGCGTCGCGACCGCTCACGTCGCCTGGGGTACAAACGTGTGCAGCGACATTGCTGGCTCCATCTCCGGCATCGTCGGAGGACGGTTTCGGGGGAATCAAAGTCTGAACTGTGATTCTCCAGGTCTGAGAGCAGACCAGCCTTCGCCACAACCGTAGGGTCAGCTACAGAGCAGATCTAACCTGAAAGCAGAGACGGATCTGTGCAGTTCGAGAAGAGACCCGCCTAACTTATATCGTGTATCGTGCCTGCTGCGGGTGTAACAATGCCGCACGTAGACACGTCGCGTGCCTCGAATACGCACCTCTTGTCTGCGCAGGTGATCAGCACGGTATGCTTTTAGGTCGAGACGGATTCAGCCGCATTCCGTGGGCGCAACTCTTCGTGGAGGCTGTCCTCGTCGTGCTGAGCGTTCTTTTCGCACTCGCGGTGGATAACTGGAACCGCAACCGGGTCAGCGAGAATCTTGCCGATCAGGCGCTACGCAACCTCAAGCGCGAAGTCCAGGCGAACAGGCAGGACGTCGAAGCGTCTCGGTCTCGCAATCAAGCGCTCCTTGACACGCTGCGAAGCGAGGCGCCACCACGGGGCATTTCTCTACGCACGGCCGACATCCAGAACAACGCATGGGAGGCGGCGCAGGCCACAGGGGCGATCTCGGACATGGACTTTTCAGTCGTCGCGATAGCGTCGAGAATTGAGGAGAAGCAGGCTGAGTATCGAAATCTGAAAAGAACGGTCTCCGAAATGATCCTGCGTGGCAACTTCGGCGGCGACGTCGACGAGGAGAGGGTGCCTGAGGGGCTTCGCATCATGGTTAGCGGACTCTATGGACTGGAAGAGGACCTGATCACGCTCTACGATACGTTTTCCCAAAGCGCCGAAGATTGAAAGGATGCTTTCCCTAAAAAAGATGACATGGCTGCTCGCTGTATTCGCCTTGGCCGGTCTCGGCATGGGAATGCCGAAGCCGGTTGTGGCGCAGACCGGGGCTTCGTTCGATCGGCAGAAGATGGATACCTATCTCGACAGGCTCAACCAAGAGCAGAAGTTCATGGGATCGGTAGCTATTGACTCGGCCGGGCGCGACGTCTACGACCACTCCGTCGGTTTCATCAGCGCGGAGGCCGATACCGTCAGGGCCGACGTGCAGACGATTTATCGCATTGGGTCGATTACGAAGACGTTCACGGCGGTGATGATCATGCAGCTCATCGAAGAGGACGAACTGTCACTCTCGACGAAGCTGCAGACGTTCTACCCCGGCGTCCCGCAGTCCGACCGTATTACGATGGAGCACTTGTTGCGACACCAATCTGGCATCCAAAACCTGTCTGGATCGACACTTCCGAAGACGTGGTTGCAGGAGACTCCGACGAAGCAGCAGAAACTGGATGTGCTTCGCAGCTTAGACTCTGCGTTTGAGCCTGGTTCGAAAAGCAGATACAGCAACACGAATTATGTGGTGCTGGAGTTTGTCATCGAAGCAGTCACGGGCCAGTCGTACGGCGGCCAACTCCAGGAGCGCATTACCGATCCGCTAAACCTGCAGCGTACCTATTTCGGCGACCGCATTGACGTCCACCACAACGAGGCAGCAGCCTTCAAATTCGACACGTCGAACTGGACAAAAGTGCCTGCCATCGATCCGATCATCCCCGGCGGTGCCGGAGGCATCGTCTCCACACCGAACGACCTGACCGACTTCATTCATGCTCTGTTTGAGGGCGAGTTGGTCTCACGGGAATCGCTGCGTGCAATGTCGACCCTCCAAGAGGGGATGGGCATCGGGATGTATGAAATCGAATATCCGGGTGCTTTGGCGCTCGGACACAAAGGGGGCGGGCAGGGGTTTTTCTCCCACCTTGCGTACTTCCCGGATCAAAAGGTTGCGGTCGCTTACTCCGCCAATGGGTTGAACGACTCGCGAGATGACATTTTCGCGGGTGTCGTGAGCCTCTACTTCGACAACGCGTTTACACTGCCGGACCTCGAATGAGCGGAGGCCGACACTAGAGGTGCAGTATTGCATTACAATACATGTCTAACAATACAATACATGTCTAACAATACAATACGTGCCTAAAAATACATGCCTACTCAAAATAATGGACCACATTCCCGGTCGTAATAGATCAGGGGACCGCTTCTCGTAAGGCATGCTTCAGGGCCGGGGACGACGTCTTCGGTTCTTCCACAAGGCACATTGATCTCCCGCGTCTTTGCCAGATAGAAACGTCGCCTGTAAAAAAGGTTGCACGGGGCTGTTTGTTGGAGGAAACTGACTGTTGGAGAAAACTGGGTCGTTTTCCTGACGAGAGTTCTTAATGGCAGCCCTTCCTTAATGGCGATCCTGACTTTCTTCTGAAACTGTCGCCCCTCATGCCCCGAACTGCTCAGCAGGTTTGCCCCGCCGTCTGCGCCCTTCTTCTCGCCGTACTCGCTGCCGCGAGTCTCACACCCGCCGCGGCGCAGGTGCCGGACACGCTGCGTCCGCCTGTCGGCTTCTCCGAGCCGGCCATCGCCCAGCCCATCGACGCTTACCGCCTGCCGGACTGGCACTTCTCCACCCTCACACTGCGGGGCGACGCGTTCGGAAGTCGCGGCACGTCCTCGTTCGAGGAGACCGACCGGACGAACTCGAACTTCCAGTCGCAATTCGCTCCCGATTACCGGGCGCTCTGGGAAAGCGAGGAGCGCGTCCTGAGCCTCGACGTCTCCCCCTCTCTCAATTACACGTCGTCCGAGGTCGATCAGTCGTCGGGGCCCTCGTCGTCGAACGTCGAGGAGAGCCGCCTGAGGCTTTCGCTCGATGCGCGATCCCGGTACGACCGCTATGTCTCCGCCGGGACGTTCCTTCGCGTCGAGGAGGAGCTGGAGCTGTCGTACGACCGGACCTCTCGCGATCCCGAACAGAACCCGCCGTCGATCGACTCCGGTCCGCCGGAGGTTGCCACGGATAGGTCGCGCACCCTTTTGGCGTCTAATACTCGCGTTGGCGTCGGGTGGGGGCGGGTGCGGGACGTGACACCGGTCATTCGCGCGCTCCGCGTCGACGAGCGGCTGCGGTCGCTTGGGCAGGAGGGGCTGTCGACCGACGCGGTGCAGGCGGCGGCGCGGCAGTTTGCGCGGGTCCCCGGCTACGAAGCGGTGTACGACCGGCCAGACAAGTACTTCTGGGGCGAGTTCTTCGACGCGACCAGCGAAGCGGGCCTGTCCTCGCTGGAAACGTTCTACGTCGCCGACGTCCTCCGCGAGCCCATCGGGCGGCGCTTCGAGGGGGCGGAGGTGGTCGTCGGGCCGGACGTGCGCGTGCTTCACCTCGACACCGACTTCCAGAGCAGCAATCGCTTTTCAGAGGACTTCTCCGGCACCGACGTGCTCGCAGGCGGCTTTCTTTCGGCCCGGTGGTTCGAGAATCCGAGTCTGCGCCATCAATTCGGGGCCGAGCTGTCCGCCTCCTACCTCTTCGGCCTCAGCGAGGTCGAGGTCGTTCGGGACGACCTAGAGCGGCAGTGGAGCGTGCGCCCGGCGGTGTCTTGGAACGGGCTCGTTGCCGACCGCCTACGGATCGACACCCGGCTCTTTGCCAGCGTCGCAGGCGAGGCCATCACCCAGGACCTCCGCACCCCGGCGGGGCGCGACATCTCCGAGTCCGAAACCCTGATCCGCCAGACCTACGGCGCCGACGCCACCGCGACCGTGTTTGTCGAGAACCGCTTGGCCGTCGACGCCGAGGCGCAGGTTCTTCACGGGCGCACCGAGCAACTCGCCTTCGTCGCCGACACCGCGCTGGCAACGACGTGGGAACTCCAGTTCCGCCTCGCTTTCCGCTACTTCCTTTTCCGCTCCCTTCAGTAGGGCTCGCGTTGCTCTGGGTCGGAATGAGGACGGCCATCCCACGCCTCAGCGCCGGCGACACGAGGCCGTACGCAAACTGACGGTCCACTTTCTTACGAGGTTCGTTAAGGCACTCTACACGACAAAAGTCGAACAGGCCTCAACACGTGAACGGGACGGGCGTCCGGCGATACAGATCGTGACCACCAAGCCGCGATCTGCGCCCGTCACCAGTACCGCTCGTCATGCGATACGTCGCTTCGATCACAAGCGTTCGGTCCGGGTATATTTCTGACTGGGTATGAGGTCGATTTTGCTCGGTTGGGGCGCCTGCTGGTGCATCTTGTGCCGCAGGCCCCGCCCTACGTGGTCGTGATCGACCGCACGGAGTGGCACTTCGGGCCAACGCCGGTCAACGTTCTGACCGTTGGCATCGCCCACAGGGGAGTGACGGTTCTGGTCGTGTGGCGCGCCTTGCCGAAGGGAGGCGGGTCCAGCCAGGCCGACCCTACTGATGTGCTCGAGCAGTTGCTGGATAGGATCGAGGCCTCCTCCATCGAGGCCGTCGTAGCGGACCGGAGTTGATCTCCGCCGGATGGCTGCGGCAGATGCAGCGCCGGAGGATTCCGTTTTGCATCCGGCTTCGGCCAGATCGCCGAATCGGAGACAGCGCCGACGGACCCGCGCTGCCGGCCCGGATGCATGCGCGCCCGATGCATGCGCGCCCGCTCAGCGTCGGGACCGAACGGGTCCTGGACGGAGAGCGCTACGTGGCCGGCGGGGAGGGGGCACCCGTTCCCGTCCGCGTCGTGGTACGGCGCATTGCGTCGAGAGAGGCGGAGGCCCCGTTCCTGATCCTGGCGACGTGGAAGCTCGACCCCGGCGAGGCCACGGATCTCTACCGGCGGCGCCGGGAAATCGAGTCGATGTTTGCGGCGTTGAAGTCGCGAGGGTGCGACCTGGAGGAAACCGGACTGGAGGCGACCAGGCTGACGGAGCCGGCATGGATCGAGCGGCTCATCGCTCTGTTGCCACTGGCGTTCACGTGGACGCGGCTCGTCGTGGATGGGCGGGCCCAACGTGAGGGACCGCCCCCGGTCAAGATGCACAGGCGCCGCGAACGCAGCCTGTTCCGCTACGGACTGGACCAGTTGCAGAGCATTCTCACAACGCCCGAGCCCCAACCGCAGGCGTTCTTCGAGTGCCTGCGCATTCTTCGAAGCCCCACTGCGTTTTTGTCATGTACCTGGTCTCTGACACAGCCGGGAAAAGAGCACTGAGGTGCACCCAAGAAGTTGAGCCACCCGGTGGCGAAGATGAAGTTGGGCCGTAGCGGCCGTAGTTTCTACCAAACAACCCCAACCAAGCCGCTATGAGCAAGACGTACAGCGTCGTCCTTGAAGCGATCGGCTCCGATCGAATCGACGCGGAGATTGCTCGCGCCTGTGACGTCCATCCCGTGACGCTCTCCAACGGGAAAAAGAAGCTTAAGGACAACGGCGCGAAGGCTTTCGGCGGAGCAGGCGGGCTGAAGGAGAAAGAGAAAAAGATCGCCAACCTCGAACGCATGGTCGGCCAAAAAGAGGTCGAAATCGCTTTGCTGAAGAATTTTTTGGGCGAGGACGGCGATCTGAGATCGCCATGACCACCACCGAAAAAGTCCACTTGGTGGATCAGCATAAGAATGAGCGTGGCCTGAACCGGCGGGTTCAGGCCATTGGCCTCCCGCAGAGCACCTATCGCGATGTTTCATCGTCTGCCTAC
>CAKZLV010000241.1 GCA_937127285.1 uncultured Bacteroidota bacterium | reverse complement strand
CCGGGTTCTGCGAAGCGCCCCCGATAGCGTGGAGGCGATGTGGGATCGACCTCTCGGGGTGGGCCTCGTCCTTTTGTGGCCCATGCGATTGGCCACAGCGCAGACAGGGCGAGTGTTGCGGGTCGTCCGTACGGATGGCCGCCAGGAAAGAGTGATTCCGTGGAAGGTGCGGGACTCTGCGACGGGGCGAGTTCTCGTTCCATTGGTCTCCTCTCGCACTTCAGGCGCTCCGTTTCAACACGGAGAGGCAGCCGGCAGACAGGCACGAGATCCTTCTGTGGGATGCGCGCCAGATGTGGCCAATTACATGGGCTACAGACCGTCCGGGCAGCTTCGCCGATGGTGGACGGCGCGGCAGGGTCGAAGCGGGAGCGCCGGAGACTGCCATCCTCTGTCTATCCTGTTCGAACGGGCAGTAGACATCGCTTGAGGGACGGGCGGCCGGGTTCTGCGAAGCGCCCCCGATAGCGTGGAGGCGATGTGGGATCGACCTCTCGGGGTGGGCCTCGTCCTTTTGTGGCCCATGCGATTGGCCACAGCGCAGACAGGGCGGGCGATAGAGGCAGTGATCAACGGCTCACAACGTCCAACCCACAACGCCCTACCCACAACGCCTAACCCACCCCCCACAACCCACGACTCACAACCCACAATCCTCAACCCGCAACCCAAACCCCTCACTGCCCCAGCTCCAGCACCATCGGGGTTTTCGCGGGGACGGTCAGCGAGTCGCCGAGTGCGACGGTTTCACCCGAAATCACGTCGCGTCCCTCGGAGGAGTCTTGAATCCGCTCCTCAAAGCGGGCGAGGTCGAGGGTGCGTTCTTCCTCGGCGTTGTTGAGGACCACCATGACGGTGTCGTCGGCATCGTGGCGGACGTAGACGTAGACGCGGTCCTGCGGAATGAACTGTGTCAGCGCGCCGTGGTGCACGACGTCGGCCTCTTCCCGCCAAGTTGTGAGATTCGTCACGAAGTCGTGGGCCTCGTTCTCCCGTTCGGTCCGGCCGTCCTCGGTGAAGACGCTGCGCGCGTCGCCGGGCCAGCCGCCGGGCATGTCGGGTCGCTTGGCGCCGTCGCCCTCAACGCCCTCGGCCATCGGCTGCATGAGCTCGGTGGCGTAGTAGACCTGCGGGATGCCGCGCGTTGTCATGAGGAACGTGTAGGCCAGCTTGAAGTCGCCCGCATCCTCACCCACCGCGGTGTAGAAGCGCTCCATGTCGTGGTTGTCCAGGAAGGTGACGAGGCGGTTCGGCTCGGGGTAGACGTGATCCTGCGCGAGGGTGTAGTAGAGCCGCTGGATGCCGGTCGTCCACCCGGCCTCCTGCGTGAACGCGTCCCGGGTCGCGAAGCTGAGGGGGAAGTCCGTCACGCTCGGCAGGTTGGAGTCGTACCCGTCCGGGTGTCCTTGGAAGTTATCCTGCCAGTAGGCCTCGTGGGGCACCTCGTGCACCCAGCTCTCGCCGACGATGTTGAAGTCCGGGTACTCCTCCATCACCCGCTGCGTCCACCGCGCCATGTACGCCTTGTCGGCGTAGAGGTAGGTGTCCATGCGGATGCCGTCGATGCCGCTGTACTCGATCCACCAGAGCGTATTCTGGATCAGGTAGGTGGCAAGCAGCTCATTGTCCTGATTGAGGTCGGGCATGTTCGGCACGAACCAGCCGTCCTGCAGCGTCTGCCGGTCGTGCTGTGAGGCGTACGGATCCACCGCCGCGGCGCCGCGGAAGTTCGTCTGCCCGTTCTCCTCGAAGCTGTGCAGCCAGTCGTCCGTCGGCAGGTCGTCCATCCACCAGTGGTTCTTGCCGACGTGGTTGTGGATCATGTCCATGATCACGTTCATGTCGCGCTCGTGGGCGCGCCGGACGAGGTCCCGAAACTCCCGATTCGTGCCGAAGCGCGGGTCCACCTTGTATATGTCCGTGGCGGCGTACCCGTGGTAGGCGCCGTACGCGGGCGGCATGTCGTTTTCGAAGACGGGCGTCATCCAGATGGCGGTCATGCCCAGCCGGTCGATGTAGCCGAGATGCTCGCGGATCCCGGCGAAGTCCCCGCCGTGCCGCGCGTTCGGATCGGAGCGATCGACGCCCTCCAGCATCCCCTCAATCTCGTCGTTCCCGGGGTCCCCGTTCGCGAAGCGATCCGGCATCAGGAGGTAAATGACGTCCTCACTCGAAAAGCCCTGCGCAAACGTGCCGGGTGTGCGCCGCTCCCGCAGTTCGTAGGAGCGCGTCGTCGCCCCGTCTTCCAGGGCGTCGTGCGCAAAGCGCAGCGTGACCGTCCCGGGCTCGGCGGTGTCGGCAATCTTCAGGCGAACGAACGCATAGTTCGGATTCTGCACCTCCGTCACCCGCTCCAGCGTGACGCCGTCGTAGTCGTCGATCGACACCCGGGCATCGGCGAGGTTCTCGCCGTACACCATGAGCTCGACGGTCGGGTGCTCCATGCCCACCCACCAGAACGGCGGATCGATGCGGTCGACGGCCGGCGCCTCCAGCGACTGGGCGGCGGCGAGCACGGGGAGGGCGAGCAGGAGCAGGGTCAGCAGTGCGGTGCGTCGCATGGGAGCAGCGAAATCGGGAGGGGAGATCGGGCGATGGGAGGCGGCGTCGGAGCAAGCAATCCGCCTCCGGTCAAGAAATGCGCTGTCGGGGTGGGCGTCAATCCGTGGGTTGGGGGTTGGGGGTTGAGGGTTGAGGGTTGAGGGTTGAGAGTTGTCTGTTGGGGGTAGTTCATTGTACGCCGGGGAGGATTCCGCGGAGCTGGGAACGGCGGCGGGTTGTTTCCAGTGTGGAGTAATCCAGACCGAATCTTCATTCGGACCGGCCGTGCTCGTTTCTTCCGCTCTTTGACGTCGCCGCTCCCATGTCCGACACAAGCCCGTTCTCCGTCTCCACGAATTCGTCGGGCGATCATGCTCCCCATCCGGAGCAGGAGCCCCTCAAGAAGAAGCCCTACAAGCGGGAGCTGAAGCGCCTGCGGGTGGAGCTGACGAAGATGCAGCGCTGGGTCATCCACCGCGGGAAGCGAATCGTGGTGGTGTTCGAGGGGCGCGATGCGGCCGGCAAGGGCGGGACGATCAAGCGCATCGTTAAGCCGCTCAACAACCGGTACTGCCGGGTGGTGGCGCTCGACAAGCCGACCGAGCGCGAGCAGACGCAGTGGTACTTTCAGCGCTACGTCTCCCATCTGCCGGCCGCCGGTGAGATCGTGCTGTTCGACCGCAGCTGGTACAACCGGGCGGGCGTCGAGCGGGTGATGGGGTTCTGCACGGACGAGGAGTACCAGGAATTTCTGCGTTCGTGTCCGCTCTTCGAGCGCCTGCTGGTGTACTCCGGCATCACGCTGGTCAAGTACTGGTTCTCGGTCAGTCCCGAAGAGCAGGAGCGCCGCCTGCAGTCCCGCATCGACACCCCGACGAAGCAGTGGAAGCTGAGCAAGATCGACCTGGAGTCTCGCAGCCGGTGGGAAGAGTACTCGCAGGCGAAGGACCAGATGTTCACCTACACCGACACGCAGCTTGCGCCCTGGTTCGTGGTTCCGAGCGACGACAAGCGCCGCGCGCGTCTCAACTGTATGTCTCACTTGCTCAGTCTGATCGACTACGAAGACATTCCCGTCGATCCCCTTGAGCTTCCCCCGAAGCAGTCCGACACCGGCCACGTTCGTCCCCCGAAGAGCGAGCAGCGCTTCGTGCCGGACGTGACCGAGGAGTTGGAGTGAGGGACGGGTGGGGCGTTTGGGCGTTTGGGCGTGGGGGCGTGTGGGAGTCTGAGGGTGTGGGCGGGGGAACGGCGGCTCACGTTGGATCAGAACGGGAGCGGTGCCGCCTGCCTGCTTTCCTTTTCTTCTTTCGCCGATCCGTTTTCCGGGCCTTTCGCGGAGCAGAGCCGTCAGCCGCAGCGCGTCCAGCCCGGCGACGCGAACGCAGTGAGCGAGTGCCGGTTGGTTTTGCGTCCCCTTTTTGGCCGGTCAAAAAGGGGACATTCCGACCGGTCCAACCGAACGAACGGCTGCACAGAAGAGAGCAATCAATCAGGTGCTCTCATCGACTACCATAGACCCGGTTCTTGACCCACGTAGAGAGTGAAGACGCCTCCCTTGCACAGCGATCCCCGGCCGACTCCCGGAGAACGAGACCCTGTGCCGGAACCGCCGTCGGGCGCGGGCCAATGCTTGTCGAGGAGCCGCGAAAACCGACACCAGCCATCCATGTACGTAGATTCTTCTTGCCATGCTACTGACGGACGCTCCCCGCGCTGAGGACGGGCGCGATGCCGACCTCACCAAAATCGACCGCGATCTGGACTTCTTGATCACCTGCTTCCGCGAGGTGCTCGAGGAGGCAGGCCGGTCGGATCTCGCCTGCCTCCTGCCGTGGCCGCCCGATGAAGATCGTGCGCCTCCGGAGGATGCCTGGGAGGAGGCGAGTCCCGAGGCGCTCGCCCAGGCCTACACGATCGCGTTCTCGCTCCTCGGGATGATCGAGGAAAACGCCGCCACGCAGCAGCGGCGACGCACCGAAACCGAACGCGGGCCCGAGCACGAGCCCGGCCTCTTTGCCCGCCACCTGAAGCGCCTGCAGGAGATCGGTCTCGACGGGGAAGAGATCGCCGAGGCCCTGCCGAACATCCGCATCGAGCCGGTCCTCACGGCCCACCCGACAGAAGCGAAGCGCGCGACCGTCCTGGAGCACCACCGCCGCCTCTTTTTGCTGCTCGTCCGACGGGAGAACCCGATCTACACCCCCGCCGAGCAGGAGTCGCTGCGCGAGCAGATCAAGGTGGAGCTCGACCGGCTCTGGCGCACCGGCGAACTCTTCCTCGAAAAACCGGACATCGCCTCGGAGCTGCGGAACGTGCTGCACTATCTCCAAAACGTTTTTCCGGAGGCGCAGCGCCTTCTCGACCGGCGCCTGCGGCAGGCCTGGCGGCAGGCCGATCTGGACCCGGCGCTCCTGGACGACCTGCACCACCTCCCGCGGATTCGCTTCGGCAACTGGGTGGGGGGCGACCGGGACGGCCATCCGCTGGTGACGGCCGAGACCACCGAGAAAACCCTCGCCGCCCTCCGGCGCGAAGCGCTCCTGCTGCTGCACCGCCGCCTGTCGGACCTGGCCGTTCGCCTCAGCGTCTCCGGGCGACTGGTCCAGCCGCCGGCGGCGCTGTCGGGCTTCGTCGAAGACACGGCCGAGGCGCTCGGCGAGGCCGGAGAGCGGGCGGTCGATCGCAATCCGGAGGAGCCCTGGCGCCAGGCGGCAAACCTGATGCTCGCGCGGCTCCCTGTGGAGGTCGACGCCGAAGGCGGGGGGCGCCTGCACGAGACGCCTGCGACCTACCGCTATGCCGACGAACTGAAAGACGACCTGGAGCTTCTGCACGACAGCCTCCGCGAAGCCGGGCTCGACCGCCTGGCCGCCGCCGACGTCGCCCCCATGCTCCGCACGGTGGAGACGTTCGGGTTTCGCCTTGCGTACCTCGACGTCCGGCAGAACAGCGCCTTCCACGACCGCGCCGTCGAACAGCTACTCGAAGCGGCCGGAGAGGCGGATACCGACTTCGGGCACTGGTCGGAGGAGAAGCGCCTCGCCTTTCTCCACCACGAGCTCACCCTGCGCCGTCCCTTCACCATGCCGGGAATGGACCTGGGGCCCGAGGCCGAGGCGGTCCTCGACAGCTACCGCGTCGTCGCTCGCCACATCGACCGCTACGGGACGGACGCCCTCGGCGCGCTCATCGTGAGCATGACGCGCAGCGTGAGCGACCTGCTGGTCGTCTACCTCTTCGCCCGCGAGGCGGGTCTGGCACGGGTGACCGACGACGGCCTCGCCTGCCCGCTTCCCGTCGTGCCTCTCGTGGAGACGATCGAAGACCTGGACCACAGCCCGGACATCCTGGCCGACTTTCTGAATCACCCCGTCACGCAGCGGAGTCTCGCCCTGCAGTCCGATCGCGACGGAGACGAGATGCCGGTGCAGCAGGTGATGATCGGGTACAGCGACAGCAACAAGGACGGCGGCATCGTGTCCAGCCTGTGGAACCTGTACCGGGCGCAGGAGGAGCTGAGCGCCGTCGGCCGCGAGCGCGGCGTGCGGGTGCGATTCTTCCACGGACGCGGCGGCACGATCAGCCGCGGCGCGGGGCCGACGCACCGATTCCTCGCCGCCCTGCCGCCGGGCACCCTGCAGGGGGACCTCCGCATGACGGAGCAGGGGGAGACGATCGCGCAGCACTACGCCAACCGGCTCCACGCCCTCTACAACCTGGAGCTCCTCGCGGCCGGCACGGTCGGGGAGACGCTGCGCCACCGCCACGGGCCGCCGCCCGACGAGGTCTCCCACGCGGTCATGGATCGGCTTGCCGAGACGAGCCGCGAGGCCTACCAGGATCTGCTGGGGACGGACGGCTTCATGACCTTCTTCAGTCAGGCCACGCCCATCGACGCCGTCGAGGCCAGCCGCCACGGCTCCCGCCCGGCCCGCCGCACCGGCCGCCGCACCCTGGCCGACCTGCGGGCCATCCCCTGGGTCTTTAGCTGGAATCAGTCGCGCTTCTACCTCTCCGGCTGGTACGGAGCGGGCACTGCGCTCGAAGCGCTCCGCAAGGATGATCCCGACGCATTCGAAACGGTGCGCACCCACGCCTTCTCGTGGCCGCCGCTGCGCTACCTGCTCACGAATATCAGCACGAGCATCCTCACCGCGGATACCGAACTGATGCAAGAGTACGCCGCTCTGGTGGTGGAGGACGCCGTCCGTGAGCGCCTCCTGGGGCGAATTTCGGACGAGTACGACCGCACGCGGCGCATGCTGGAAGAGATCGTCGGCGAGCCGCTGGAGGAGCATCGGGGCCAGCTACGCCGGCTGCTGGCGCTTCGAGACGAGGGGCTGCACGTCCTGCACCGGCGCCAGATCGACCTGCTGCGGAAGTGGCGCGCCTGCCGGGACGACACAGAGGGCGAGGCGCTGCTGCTGAAGGTACTTCTCACCGTCAACGCCATCGCCAGCGGGCTGCGGACGACCGGGTGAGAGGCAGATGGACGTGTGAGCGGTTGGGCGTGTGAGCGGTTGGGCGTGTGAGCGGTTGGGCGTGTGAGCGGTTGGGCGTGGGCGTTAGCAGCCGGCGTCCGTCGCAGCCGGAACGGGCGCTCGTTCCCGGCGACGGACCTACGGCCGCGCCGCCTGGGCGTCGGCCAGGCGCTCTTGGGCTT
Organism: uncultured Bacteroidota bacterium; assembly: GCA_937127285.1. Taxonomy (GTDB): domain Bacteria; phylum Bacteroidota; class Rhodothermia; order Rhodothermales; family Salinibacteraceae; genus CAKZLV01. The sequence goes on along the minus strand of CAKZLV010000241.1, from coordinate 1,161 downwards.
CGCGGACGCGCTCGTCGTCGGGGCCGTGCGTCTCCCGAAGAATCGCGTAGCTCTCTGCCAGAAGCGGCTCGGCGTCGGCCGCGCGGCCGAGGGCGGTCAGGCAGAGCCCGAGCGTACTGCGGGCGACGGCCACGCGCCAGTGGTCGGCTCCCAGCGCGTTGGTGCGGAGCGCGACCGCCTCGCGCAGCAGCGGTTCGGCTTCGGCGGCGCGACCGGTCTCGACGAGCAGCGCGCCCAGGCGAATGAGCGGATAGGCTGTATTCACGTGCCTGTCGGGGAACAGCTCCCGGTGCAGGGCGAGGCTCTCCCGGTAGCGGGTCTCCGCCGCGGGCCGGTCGCCGCCGGCGTGAAGCGCGGAGCCGAGGCTGTAGGTGAAGGCCGCCGCGTACGGGTGGGTGTCTCCCAGCGTGGCCCGGACGATCTCCAGGGCGCGGCGGTAGTACGCGGCCTGTTCGTCGTGCCGGCCCTGTCCGCCGAGGATGCCCGCCAGGCTGCCCATGCTGGCCGTCACCTCGACGTGCTCCTCGCCGAACAGGTCGATCCGCATGGCGAGGGCCCGCCGGGCGATGGGCTCGGCGACTTCGTGGTCGCCGCGGTTGTAGTGGAGGCGGGCCAGGTGGTTGAGCGTGTGCGCGACGTCGGGGTGCGGCCCGTCGTACAGCCGCTCGCGCATGGCCAGGGCTTCGGTGTAGAGCGCCTCCGCTTCGTCGAACGCGCCTCGGTGGCGCAGCACCATCGCCAGGTTGTTGAGACTTGCCGCCACGTCGGGGTGGTCCCCGTCGTGATGGGCGCGCCGCACGTTCAGCGTCTGCCGGTACAGCGTCTCGGCAGCGTCCATGTCGTCCTGCTCGAAGCGCAGCGAGGCAATTTCGTTGAGCGTGCTCGCCGTGCGCGGATCTTCGGCGCCGAAGTGATCGGTGCGCAGGGCGAGGGCCTGCTGGAAGAGGGAGTCGGCCCGGTCGTAGTTCCCCTGGCGGTGGAGCAGCGTGCCCCAGTCGTGAAGCGTGGCGGCCACGGCGGGGGCGTTTGGGTCCGGGGCGTCGCGCTGGAGGGCGAGGGCGGCGCGGTAGAGGGAGTCGGCCGCCGCGTAGTCGCCCGTTTCCTGCCGGAAGACGGCCAGGCTGTGCAGGCCGGCGGCGACGTCGCCGGGGGCGGCGTCGC
>CAKZLV010000240.1 GCA_937127285.1 uncultured Bacteroidota bacterium | reverse complement strand
GGTTGGGCACGGGATCGTGCGCGCAGATGCGGCCCGACCGCCCTCGGCCCGGTGTCATCCCCGCCGACGGAAGCGGGATAACACCACCGGTGACTCCTGGATCCATTCCCGGACCGACCCTCCCACCGACCCCCCAACCGAACCCGGACCAACCATGTCATCGTCCGATTCATGTGCCACCCCCGCGGGGTCCCCGCGCGATCCCCTCCGCGTTTCGGCGGCGACGCGCGAGACCGATGAACGCGACGCCGTCACCATGCAGGCGGTAGCGTTTGATGAATGCACCGCTGCCGACGTCAGCTCCTTCGGGCATCTCGTCCCGGATGCCTCGACCGCGGCCCCGGTGCGGACGACCGAGCGGCGCGTCGAGCGGCCGGGCGAAGAGCCGCGCACGATCTCGGAGCGGCGGTGGCTGACCATCTTCCGGCTGGAGGAGGTGGGGGGCGGCGGAGCGCCCGTATCGACGCTGGACCTCGGACGGATGGACGACGCAGCGATCGGATTCTTTCGAGAGGACGGCCGGGAGGGGCGAGTGACCGTTACAGAATATGCCGTCGACTGCGATGGGGGCTACCGGCGGGTGCATGGCACGGGCAACGACCGGGCTCCCGGCGGATCGGCCCGGCAGGCCGTGCACCTGTTCACCCGAACGCCGTACGATCACCGTCCCCTGCACTTCATCCGTCTGACGCGCCACCCGTTGCCGGCCGTGCGGATCGAACATCTGGTGCGGACGCTGCGCCGGGTCGGGACGCTCAAGCACACCCTTCCGGTCGACCTCGTCCGGTTTGCCACGCAGCCGCCCTGGGTGGTGGCCAACGACAGGGGCGGCCCGGCCCTGGTGCGCATCCGCCTCGTCGAGCCGGTCACCTGGGTGCGAGCGCGGCTGCAGGCGGCGCGCGATGCCGTCGAGGCGCACCGGACCTGGCAGACGAAGCTGCGCGGGGCCGGGGCGCTGGCCGCACTGCTGGGGGCACCCTGCTACGACGGGCGCCACGGCCGCACCTACCTCCGCGACCGATTGGAGCGGTCGAGCTACCGCGACGGAGGAAGGTCCCTCCCGGCGGCCGTCCGGCAAGGAGAAGCGCCGCGGGTTGTCTCGTCGGCATACGCGATGGACGACGACGATACCTGGGGCGACTTCTCGCTGCGCGAGGCGACCGGGGACCCAGAGGCCCCGACCGAGCCGGACGGACGGGCGTTGCTGGCGCACTTTCGGTACGGGCTCCGCTGCAAACACGCCGCTCTCACCCAGAAGCAGCGAGAGGGACTCGGCCGGGTGGAAGAGGCGCTCCGCTCTGCCTCCTTTCGGGCGGTGCTTCGCGATGCCGCCGGGTTCGACGCGGCCGCCGCCGCAGCGCTCGGCGTGTCCGGGCTCGAACAGGAGGTGGCGTGCGACCTGGCGCGTCCGGTCTATCGCCTCACGGCCATCGGGGGCGGCGCGGCGTTGACGACCCACATTCTGCAGAAAAGCGGGATCATGCGGGAGATCGAAGCGCTCGTGCGATCGCCGGAGGACTTCGAGCGTCTTCTCGATCCTCTCGTCTCGATCGAAGAAACCCCCGCAAGAGATTTTCTCGACGAGAACTCCCGATTCCGACTTCTGCTGAAGGTCGCCAGCCAGTCGGCGGCGGGCCTCTATGCGCTTGTGGCAGGCATGGCACCGGCCGTAACCGCGTGGCCGTTTCGGACGTCGCTCGAGCAGGACGCCCCGCCGCGGGGAACCGCCTTCCTCGCGGCACTGCTTCTGCGCGGGGGCCGCAGGTGGAAGCGGTCCACCTACAGGATCCGGTCGAGCCGTCATACCGTCGAGTTCCGCAGTTCTGGCGGCACCGTAGTGCTCTCAACCGTTCGCCTCACGGAGGTTGATCACTACATTCCAGTACGGGACGTGGTGTGGCGGTTGAACGTACAGGGGGAGGTTCGCGTCGACATCGGAGCGGCGGCCCGCTCGTTGGGGCTGTCGGAGGAGGGGATGGGTCGCGTGGCGAGTTACCTCGATATCGTCAACGTAGCGGTTGCGACCACAGCCCTTTTCCGGAACGAGAAGGTGGAGCAGGGGTCCGTCGCCGACCTTCTTACGCTCGCTCAGATCATCGTCGGTAGCGCCGAGGCGGTGCAGCACGGCGTGCGGAGCCACGCCGCTGCACGCAAGGCCGCGACGATCGGAGCGTTCGCGACCCTCGCCCGGCCCCGGGCCGGGGCTGCGGTGGACGGTGCGCTGGCTGTTGGGGAGAGGCTGGTCCGTTTGGGGTGGCATATCGAGGTGGCCGCTGCGGCCCTCGACGTGTACAGCAACGCGATGGACCGCGACGCCGTGGGGCAGATGACGGTGCAAGATCCCAATCCCGCCGGGGTCCTCGGGGCGGTGGCCAAAGGCGTCGGGGGCGTTTTGATGACGGCCGGTGTGGCGTCGCTCGGGGCCGCGGCGTTGGCAGTCGGCGTGGCGTGTTTCGCTGCCGGTGCGACCGTGCAGCTCTGGGCCGAAGGCAGGGACCGATTGGGCGCCACGTCCGCCGACCCCCTGTGGGACTGGCTGCCTCGGCACAGCCTCTGGGGGACGGACCGGCGCGCGCGGCGGCGCGACCGCGACCGACGGCGGGGCCTCCTCTTCGACCTGGTACGCCCAGGCCCGGTTGACGACCTCCAGGGGGTGCCCGACGACCTGGCGCGGCGGATGGGCGAGGAGGCCCAGTCGTTCCTCGAAACCGCTTACTGGTTTCCCGTGCAGGTGCACGTCGGCCACCGACCTGGACGCTCGACGCGCGATATCGTCCC
>CAKZLV010000239.1 GCA_937127285.1 uncultured Bacteroidota bacterium | reverse complement strand
CCATGACTTTCGCCCACACGCCCATCCGCCCACACGCCCATCCGCCCACACGTCCAAAGCCCCCACGCTCCCCCGCTCCCTCACGTCGAGCGGGTTTGCTCTTGCTTCAGGCGTTCGAGGCGGAAGACGGCGTTGAGGAGGCCGAGGTGGCTGAAGCCCTGCGGGAAGTTTCCCAGCAGGGAGCCGTTGTCGGGGTGAATCTCCTCGGCATAGAGTCCCAGGGGACTCATGTGCTCGATCAAGGTGGAGAGGAGAGCGCGGGCGCGGCGCTCGTCTCCGGCGAGGGCGAGGCCCTCGACGACCCAGAAGGACGGGAGAAGGAAGGCCCCCTCCTTGCCGCCGACGCCGTCATCGTTGCGGTAGCGGTAGACGAGAGGCTCCGGCCCGGCCCCCAATTCGTCCAGGCAGGCGTAGAGGGTGCGGAGGAAGCGCGGGTCGGACGCCGGGAGGAAGCCCACGGTGGGCATCACGAGCACCGAGGCGTCCAGGTCTGCACACTCGTACGTCTGCATGAAGGCCCCGCGCTCGTCGTCCCACGCCCGGTCGAGGACCTGCTCGCGAATGGTTTCGGCTTCGGCCCGCCAGGCCTCGGAGGGCGCGTCGGCCCCGAGCTTTTCCGCGAGGGTGGCCGCGCGCGTGAGTCCCACCCAGGCCCAGACCTTGGAGTAGGTGTAATGGCGGGGACCATTGCGGGCTTCCCAGATCCCGTCGTCGGGCTCCTGCCAGTGCTCGCGGATGGCGTCGGCGAGGGCGGAGAGCTTTTCCCACTCGGTGATGGTCAGCAGTCCGCCCTGGCGGTCGTAGCGCAGGGCGGCGTCGAGCAGGCTGCCGTACACGTCGAGCTGGTGCTGCTCGGCGGCCCCGTTGCCGATGCGAACCGGCTGCGAGTCGCGGTATCCGCGCAGGGGGAGGGTGCTTTCCGGGAGCTCGCGTTCCCCGCGAATGCTGTACATGACGCCGAGATCGTCGGTGCTGTCGAGGGCCTGACTGAGGATCCAGTCGAAGTAGGCCGTCCCCTCCTGGACGTAGTCGCTCCCAAAGAGGGCCTGCAGGATGAACGCCGAGTCGCGCACCCAGGAGTAGCGGTAGTCCCAGTTTCGTTCGCCCCCGGGCCATTCGGGAAGAGACATGGTGGGAGCCGCGACGATGGCTCCGGTCGGTTCGTAAATGAGGAGCTTGAGCGCCAGAAGGCTTCGCTCCACGGTTTCGCGGTAGCGGCCGTGGTAGGGGCAGCCGTCGATCCATTCCCGCCAGAACTTGCGCACGTTCCAGAGGCGACGGTCCGACTGGTAGCTGGCAACGGGGTGGACGCGCTCGGCGCCCCAGGCGGCCACGACGTAGGCTTCCTGCCCGCCGTGAACCTCAGCCCGCCCCACGGCGCGGTCGTCCTCGACCTCGATCGGGAACTCGGTCGACAGAACGATGGCTTGCCCGTCGAGGTCGCTGGCTCGAACGCCGTAGGTGGACGGTTCCAGTCGCGGGGCGGTCATGCCGTAGTCGAACCGGGGCGCGAACACCACCTCCAGGGTGACAGTCCCTTTCACCCCTTCCACCCGCCGATAGATCTCGGCGGTGGGAACCTTGCGCTGCGAGTACGGCATGAAGTCGCGCACCCGCGCCGTCCCCGATCCCGTCTCGAACTCGGTGACCAGGACGTTCGTGCCCGGCTCGTAGTACTGCTCGGCCCGAAAGTCCCCGGCCGGCCGAATCGCAAAGCAGCCTGCAGATGGGTCGAGCAGGGCTCCAAACACGGAGGGGCTGTCGAAGTCTGGCAGGCAAGCCCAATCGATAGATCCGTCCGCACCCACCAAGGCAGCGGTACGGCTGTCCCCGATGATCCCGTAGGCCTCCAGCGGTTTGTAATCGGCCGGGTCGTCGCTGGAAAAGCGAAATGCGTGACGGCGTCCATTCCGGCGCCGGTACGCCACGTTTGAAGGCATGGGGGCAGAGGGTTATCAAACAGGAACGGCGAGGGGCGTCCTCGACCGGATTCAAGCAGTATCGACCGGGGGTCCGGATTCCAGTGCACCCGTCGAAAAAAGGGCAAGGACCATGCGAAAAGCGCAGACGGCCGGAATCAATCCCGGTTTGTGAGAACTCGGCGGGCGAGCGCCGGACATGAAAACGCCTTACACGAGGACAGTGTAGGGATGAGCGGCAGTTTCGCTCCACCACGTTTCGACTGGTTCGTAAAGTCTTGCTCCGAACAAGGGACAATCGGCCCGTGTATAGAATCATACGAAATCAACCGCCACCCACATGGCGGTTGCACCGACCGATCGAACGGCCCCGCCCTGGATGTGATGCTGCCCTCGTCCCCCTTTTGTTGTCCCTGTTCGGCCACCCTAGGGGGACGTAGGCACCCGTGCGAGACGGCGCTGCACCACCGCTGGTAGCGCGCCGCCGCTCAGCAGACGATCCGTGCCACCGTCCCCCTCTCGGCATCTGCCGGAAGGGGGTTTTTCTATGGAGCGAAGCGACGGGGCCGCCTCGACGGGCACCGACGGGCATTTCACCCTGCCCGCCCTCACCGACACCTCACAACCTTCGGACCTTGATCTATGGCCGATTACGCACACTCCGAGGTTCTCGTCTCGACCGACTGGGTCGCCGAGCACCTCGACGACACCGACGACATTCGCCTCATCGAATCGAACGAGGACGTCCTCCTCTACGACACAGGTCACATCCCGAATGCGGTGAAGATCGACTGGGTGAATGACCTGCAGCAGGAGGCCGTTCGCGACTTCATCGACCGCGAGGCGTTTTCCAACCTCTGCGAGGAAAAAGGCATCTCGAACGACACCACGGTTGTCTTCTATGGCGACAAGAACAACTGGTGGGCATGCTACGCCTTCTGGGTCTTTCAGCTTTACGGCCACGACAACGCCCTCATCATGGACGGCGGGCGGAAGAAGTGGATCGATGAAGACCGCACGCTGACGAAAGAAAAGCCCGACGTTGCCGCCGGTACCTACACGGCACCGGAGCAGGACCTGTCCATCCGCGCGTTCCGCGACCAGGTGCTCCAGCACATGAAGGAGGGAGGACCGATGGTCGACGTCCGCTCCCCCGAGGAATTTCGGGGAGAGATCACGCATCTGCCCGACCACCCGGAAGAGAGTTCGATGCGGGGCGGTCACATTCCGGGAGCCCGCAGTGTGCCCTGGAGCAAAGCTGCCAACGAAGACGGCACGTTCAAGTCCCGCGACGAGCTGGAAGAGATCTATCTCCAGCAGGAGGGGCTCGATCCCAGCGACGAAACCGTCGCCTACTGCCGGATTGGAGAACGCTCGAGCCACACCTGGTTCGTGTTGAAGTACCTCCTCGGCTTCGAGAACGTGCGCAACTACGACGGCTCCTGGACCGAGTGGGGCAACCTGGTCGGCATGCCGATCGAGAAGGGCGATCCGGAACCGGTCGAAGCATAGGATCTCGCCGACGTACGGATCGAAGCAAGCGCGGTGGGCCGGTCGTCTTCGGGCGATTCGGCCCGCCGCATTTTTGGTCGCGTTCGTTGGGAGTTGTGGGGTGTAGGTTGTGGGGTGAGGGTTGTGCGTTGCGGGTTGTCCGTTTCGGGTTGTGCGTTCCGGTACCGAACGGCGATGCGGTCGCGTTCGGGCCGCACCGGTGGTCGCTCTCACCGAATTCCACAAAATTCGTTGCACACCCTACGAATTGCAGCACACCGTCTCGGCCGGCCACAAACAACCAACCACAAACAACCAACCACAAACAACCAACCACGAACGACGAACCATCAACGAGAAACCACATCCCGAACACACCTCTCCCGAAGAGAGTACCGACATCGGTCTGTCCCCCCGACGAACATCTGCCCGACATGCCCACGCTGGACGAGATTGCCGAGCCGTTCGAGATGGTCGACCGCGACATGCGGATCGAGCTGCTCCTGGAGTATGCCGAGAAGCTTCCGGAGCTCCCGGAGGAATACGCGCCGATGCGAGACAACGGCCTCGACATGGTGCACGAATGTCAAAGCCCGGTTTTCCTCCACGTGGAGGTCGACGACAATGAGATCGTCCACGTGATTGCGGACGTGCCCCGAGAGGCGCCTACAGCACGGGCATTCGTGTCGATTTTGCACGAGGCGTTCGACGACGAACCGGCCCAGAAGGTGGCGGAGGCTCCGAACGACCCCCTGCGCGCGCTCGGCCTGTCGAAGCTGTTGGGGATGCAGCGAACGCAGGGGCTGAATGCCATCTACAAAAAGCTGCGCGCGGAGGTGCAGAAGAAGCAGAAGGCGAGATCGAACGGACCGGCGTGACGCGCAGGCGATGTGACGCGCAGGCGATGCCGCCGCGGGGTCGCAGGGCTCCCGGTTCGGAGAAGAAGAGAATCCGGGAGAGGCAAGCAAGTAGAGCAGAGAGGGAGGGCAGGGCGTCCTCGTCCCATGCTGCTCAGCGGGAGGGCTGCGCCGGAGGGGGGCTGCCGGAATAGGTGAGCCGGCGCGTCGGGCGGCTCGGGGGCTGGCCGAGAACGGTCGAATGGCCGAGACGGGGTGCGCCGGCGTCTCCACTGTCGTCGCTGCGGTCATCCCGGCGTCCCAGAACGACGGTGTCGGCAGCATCCGCCTTCAGGGTCAGTTCGACCTCGTACTCCAGCCGGTCCGGAACGTAGCTGGAAACAATCTCCGCTACACGACGGGCCAGAGCGCCGCCGGGATGGAGGGCGCGGTAGGCATCCGGGTGAAGGGGGCCGAGGTGAATCCGAAAGGCTCCGCTCCGGTCGAGGAAGGTGCGGCCGATGGGGGGCGTCTTTCCCAGCCGGGCCGTGCCTCGCCGGAGGACGAGGGGACGAGGCAGCAGGCGTCGACGGGGGATGTTCTCTTCGATGCGCACCGGAACGTGGAGTACCGACTGAAGGATGGCGCGCAGTCCTTCCGCGTTCCGGCCGAGGGCCTGAAGCCGTCCGGCAAATGCTGCCAGGCGAAGCGAGGCGGCGGAATCTTGCGGCTCCGCTGCCGGAGGAAGACCGGCGAGGGAGCGGTACCGGTTTGCGGTTCGAGGGGTCGGTACTGCCTGCCCGGGCGGGTGAAGAGACGGACGCCTCTTCAGCCACCCCTCGAAGAGAAGCTGGTAGAGCCGGTGGTGAAAAAGATCCAGAAAAGCGCGCAGGGGGGTATCGGGCTCGTCGTCGGACGAGACGGCCTTCGCATAGTGCGGGGGAAGGGCGCCTCCGGAACCGTACAAACCCATCCGCGCGGCCGTGATGGAGAAGAGGGCGTGGAAGCCGGAGTTCGGTGCCCAGTCGACGGATCGAACGGAGGAGGGAGGAAAGGCCTGCCGGGACGAGGGACGAACTGTGAACGGAGGACGGGCAGCCGGCTCGCTGTTCGCTTCCGGGGTAGCCCCGGCGCAGGTTCCGGCGTGAGCGGCCAGATAGATGGCTGGCATCAGGTCGTAGCGCGATCCGCGCCTGCAGAGCGTCCGGAGGAGGGCGGCAGGAGGGGGCGTGCGGCACCGGTCGGATTGCGGCAAAGCCGGCGGGGCGAGAGGAGGCATCGGTGGAGGGGCGAAACGGAATCATGGACTTTTCCCCCGAAAGAACGAGAAGCGCACCCTCACGAAGTGAACGTCCCGTTTCAACGGATCTATGCCGATTCTTTGCGTGCTGGGGGCGGATTTCCGCCGCGAGAGCACGTGTAGCGCCGTGGAGCAGCGCCCCGTTTCTTCCGCGTTCGTTTTTTCGCGTCCGTCTTTTTTGCTCCCGTTGTCTCTGCTCCCGTTATCTCCGCTCCCGGTCTCAACTGCCGGCTCGGTGCACGCCGGAGGCGGGCCTACAGCAGCGGCCGGGTTCCTGGAGAGGCGGGCCAGGTGTACTGCCGCCCCGACGGCCGGGCGCGAAGGGTCAGCTCGACGCAGGTGTTGATCGTCGCGTAGGCCGACAGGAACGTGCTCATCACGGCACCGAACAGGCAGAGATCTCCTTCGCCGGCGAAGGCCGTTTCATCGACATCGATCGAGACAGCCAGACCCCGCAGCGCGGCCCCGTGGGAGATGATGCTCGTGGGGGACCACGAAACCGTATCCAGTCCGTCAATGCGTCGTTGGTTGGCGGTGCGCTTCCGGGCGGAGGTCCAGTCGTACAGGCGCAGAAGCCCGGTCAGCGCGTGCGCGGTGGTGGCGGACTGCAGGTTGAACGCGAGGTGCGACAGAAGAGCCCAGTGGAACTGGGAGCGGTCCGGGGGTCGATACAAGGGGGTTGGTCGGGTCAGGTTGGTGGGCTGGACGATCTGCGGGAGTCCGGAGGCGAGCGTCGTGAGGGCGTCGGTGCCGAGCGCTCGCCGCGGCAGGGTGCCGTTGGTTGCCCGAATCCGGAGGCTTAGGCTCTGCGAGGAGGAGCGAGCCGTCGTCGGGAGGTCGCTGCCATTCAGAGACAGGGTGAGGTCGGGGCTGTCTCGCGGGCCGTCCCGCCGAAAGACGGTATAGTGGCGAGGCGAGGCAGGCGAAGCGGTCCCTGCAGAAGCCTCGTCGAGGCCGGGAGCCGGCCAGGGCGCCCGGTCGAGCCGGTAGAACGGCGTGTACTCGTGGCGACGGCCGGTGTCTTCTTCCACCCCCGCGACCGATTGCACGTCGTAGGCCAGCAGGCTCTTCGGAGAATGAACGTCGGGCACGATGCGGTGCTCGGCGTATCGCCCGTCGATGCGGATCGGCTCGGCATCCATTTCAAAAAGGTTCACTGCCGGCGTGCAGTAGAGGCGCAGATGGGTGGCGTCGAAGGACGAGTCGGGCGGATACGGGCGGTTGAAGGTCAGCCAGACGTCGAACCTGCGGGTTTCGCCCGGTGCAGGACCTCCGGCGGACCGGGCATGCGAAGGGGCGCCGGCGCCCAGGTGGTCGAGGCCGTGCAGGTCGACGAACCAGAACCGGCGCCGAACGCAAAAGTACTCCTGAAGCAGCTGGAAGCCGGAAAAGGAGGCCGGTTCTGCGGGAAGCAGGCGGTCCGCCGGTTGGAGGCCGGCCGGGGTGATCCACTTCTGCCCGGTCAGGTCGACCCGGTGGCTGCCCGTCCGCAGGGAGAGGCCCGCCAGGTGCCGGGTGAGGTAGAGATGGATCGTAGCGGCCAGCGGCATCTCCGCGTGGATGCAGAGCCGCAGGCGCTGAAGCGGCAACCGACCGAGTCGGGCGCCGCGGTCGAGTTGAAACCCGAGCCGGACCCGGCTCCGCCTCGTTCCGGCTCCCTGAAGGTCCACCTCCGCGAGCCGGACCGGATAGATGTCGACCGGCGCCGCGGTTTGGAACCGGACGGTCGTCTGTTCGGGGCCGACGGGGGCGGAGCGCACCTCCAGGCCGGGAGGCAGCCGCGTGTGTTCCTGGACGAGGCCGGGAATCGGGTCGAGAGCGAGAATGCAGCAGGACGGGACCGGCTTCAGAAAATGAGGGCAGAGAAGCTGGAGCAGTCCTTCGGTGACCTGCGGCAGGTCGTCGTCGAGCCGCTGATGGATCCGGCCGGTCAAGAACGCGAACCCCTCAAAGAGCCGTTCGACGAAGGGATCTCGGTCGGACAGGCTGTCGAGGTTGAGGTGGGCGGCCTCGTCCGGATAGGTCTGGGCGAAGACCCGTCCGGCCTCCTGTAGATACCGGATCTCGGCCTCGTAGTAGGAGCGGAGCATGGGCGGCGGAGGATCACATGAGCGGCGGCGACACGTCGCTGACAGCGGGCACGCCGAACCGAGCGGGCAAGCCGAACCGAGCGGGCACGGGGCGGGGTCGTAAGCGGCCGGATCCTGAGCGGCCGGATCCTGAGCGGCACCCGCCACCCCCGCCGGGCCCGAATCGGTCCCACCGCCGGTCAGGCGTTTTCCATCCAGCTGTCGGTGTACTGCTTTTTCGCCTGCACGTTATTCCATTCGATCTCCTCGTACATCAGCTTCACCCGCTCGAGGTGGGTCAGGCGCTCTTTGGACGGGTCTTTCGTGTTGGGAAGAACCGCCCGTACTTCCGCCACCTTGACGCGATGGAGAGTATGGGTGAAATAGAGCTCCTCAACGCCCTGGTCGTTGATGCGATACCATTCGATGGTCAATTCGTCGAGGGTTTTGCCTTCCGCACAGGCCTGGTACAGCATGGGCGTGGCGGCGTCGATTGCTTTCGTAATGTCGACGGGAGCGTGCACGCGCTTGCCGCTGACGGTGCCCATATGCACGTCGAGCGGTATGCGTAGATTGTGATCGAACTCGATGACTTCCGAGCTGTCTTCGCGCCCCTTGATCGGGTTGTCGCCTTTGATTCCGTCGGAGTAGAACAGCGCAGCAGGTACGGGCATGGGTTTGGGTCGGGGTTGGTGGTTGAATGGACGGCGAGTGCGGAACGGGAGCAGGTGCGGAACGGAGGGAGGGGGCCGGTGGGCGGTCAGGCCTCGGCGCGCGACATCTGGCTGACCATCGAGAGACTGATGTCCATGCCCTCGATTTGAAAGTGCGGCATGACGGTCATCTCGATGCGGTACAGCCCCGGGTTCCGCTCCACGTCCCGAACGCGCACGGCGGCGTCGCGGAGCGGATACTTTGAGACCAGGTCGTCGGAGGGCTTGGGCATCTTCGTGACGAGGTCTCCGACCCAGGCATTCAACTCGCGTTCGATGGCGGCGGCGTCCTTTGTGGCGCCGACGTTCTCTCGCTGCAGGACCTTCAGGTAATGGGCGATCCGCGAGGCGAGCAGGACGTACGGCAGCCGGGCGTTCACGCGGCTGTTGGCCGTCGCTTCGGCCTGGTCGTAGATCCGGGGTCGCTGGGCGGAGTGGGCGGAGAAAAAACAGGCGTAGTCGCGGCCCTGGTAGACGCTCAAGGGCATAAACCCCAGGTTCGAAGCCGCAAACTCCAGGGTCTCGCTGATCGGGATTTCCGTCGGGATCTTTGCCTCCGTCCCCCGACCGGCATCGTAGCGATGCACGGGCAGGTGCTCGATCTTACCGCCCGACCGCGGCCCGCGGATCTGCACCGCCCAGCCGTCGCGAATGAAGGCGCGGACGACGTTCGTCGCAAAGGCAAAGGACGGGTTGGCCCAGAGGTAGCGACGGGCGTCCGAACCGCGAACGTCTTCTCGATAGCAGAAATCTCGGACGGGGACGGTGTCCTCCCCGTACGGCAGGCGCGCCATGAACCGCGGAAACGCAAGCCCCACGTAGCGGGCATCCTCCGACGCGCGGAAGGCATTCCACTGCACGAAGTCCGCCGTCTCCATGTAGGCCTCCAGGTCCGGGATCCGACGCCAGGCCTCCATCGACGATTGACCGAAGAAGGCGGGGCCGACGGACCCGATGAAGGGGCAGTGCGCCGATGCCGCTACCTTCGAGACGGACTGGAGAAGGGCAATGTCCGGCGCAGTGTTGCGAAACTCATAGTTCGAAACGATCGCGCTGTACGGGTCGGCCCCAGGCTGGTCGTAGGCGTTCGTGTAGACCTGTTTGTACAGAGGAGACTGAATGACGTCGGGGGCGTCCTCGAACGACAGGCGGAGGTCGCGCTTCGACGCGTTGAAAAGTTCGACCTGCACGTTCTTCCGGAAGTCGGTGCGGTCGACGAGAAACTTGAGCGCCCGCCAGGCCGCCTCCAGCCCCTGAAACGCAGGGTGGTGAAGAACGGCGTCGAGCTGTTCGCTCAGCTTCGCGTCGATCTCCGCGACCAGGCTGTCCAGCAACGGCCGGTCGATGCGCTCTACCTCCCGGTCGCGCTTCGAGATGGCGTCGATGAAAACGCGGAGGGCAGCAGCAACCAGCTCCCCCTTTGGCTTCTCGGCGTTGGCGAACGCGTCGTCGAAGTCGCTCACATCGACCGGCTGCGCGGGGGCCTCAACGTCGACCCGGGCGAAGATGCGGTCTAGAACCGGGCGTTCCTCGGCCCGTGCCTCGGAGGAAGGGTCGGCGGAGAGGGTCTCTCGATCCAGATCGGTCGGGGCAGAATCGGTCATGGCCGCTCACGCACACAAGGAGATAAAGATTAAGTTCGTTCAACAATACATACAAAAAATAAATAAAACAAGACAAAAATAAAATATTTTTTAGATGGTTGGCCTCCTCAAATCGACCAGCCGCCCATTAATTTCTTGGCATGGGACGGCACCGCCCGTACTGGGGTGGTTGTTGGGTCCTCCGGTCATTTTGCTGGGGTCATTTTGCTGCGGTCATTCTGCTGGAGGCATTCTGTTGGCTGTTGGACCGGTTCGTCCTATCCGTCGGCGCACCCATTCGCCGGGCCGGTGCTTGACGGCGGAGGCGGGGGAAGCTGCAGGGCCTGCGGGGGGTCCAGCGCACAGACGCGATCGTGCGCCTCGCGGGCCCGGCGGCGCCACGTCGGTGCCGGCAGGGGTGCTGCATTGCCGGGGGGCCCGTGGCGCTGGCCGCAGAGGTACAGCCCGGCCCACGCCCGGGCGAAAAGCCGGGGCTCCCACCGGGACAGGTCGCGGGCCTCGCCCTCGTCGATGAGCGCGTTCAGGATCGGACCGGCCTGGACGACGCGTCCGGCCTCCAGGAGAGCTTCCGCTACCGCCAGTCGGATGCGAAAGGTCGTGCGCGGACTTCGGTCCTCCGCTCCGGCCGACTGGAGCAGCGACACGGCCGCGTCGAGGCCGTCCGACCGGGCGACGGCCGGCAGCCTCCGGCACGCCTGCCGAAGCGGGTCGAGAGGGGAGGCGGACGGAGGCACGCTGCCCGCGGGCCCGTTGTTCTCCGGGGCGTCTGCGGGGCCGTCGCGCCGCGCAAGCGCGTCGGTCCATCGCCGGGTCGCGTCGGATGCAAAGGGCGTGTCGTCGGAAAACCGGAGGGTGACGAGAGCGGGCAGGCGACGCACGAGGCGAAGGGTCTCGTCGCACACCACCTGCCGTGCCGCCGCGAACGACCGTCCGTGTCGCTCCATCGCATCTGCCAGGGCCAACTGCAGGTCCAGCCAGAAGTGAAAGGGCGGCGCCTGAAAGGCATCCTCGGCCCGGTCGATCAACGCGGCCGGGTCTTCCCGGGCGGCCTTCGCCGTGAGGGCGGATCGGCGCTGCGCGGAAGGAGGGGGAATGCGGGTGCGCCCCTCCTCGTTCGGCGGCAGCGCGAGGAGGGAGTCCCAGCGAAGAACCCGGATGAGACGGTACGGGCGAGCGTCCGTCGCCGATGCGCTGCGCAGCTCACCGGCCGCGCGCAGCAGAAGCGACTCCGGAGATCGGTCCACGTCGCCCCGCTCGTCGGGGCGGTGCTTCGAGGAGAAAGCGTCCGTTCCGTTCAAAGCATCCGTGTTCTTCGACGCCTCTGCACGCGGCTCGGCCCCGGGAGACGAACGGGAGGGAGAGGTCGCAGCGTCTCCGGTCTTTTCGTCGGGGCCGGACGCCGCTGCCGGTCCGGCGGGATCCCCCCGACCGGCGTTCTGCGTGCCGTCCGGTGCCGCTGCCGGTTCCGCCGCCGGTGCCGGTGCGGGACGCGGACCTGTACGGCGCAGACCGCTTCCCTCGGGCGGGGGCAGATCGGGCGGGGGCGGGGGATCCGCACCGGAAGAATCGTGCGGTTCGGAGGAAGAACCCTTCGGGGCATCCAGAGCACGGGCCGTCCGGTGCAGACGCTCGAGACGTCGGAGCAGCGACCCGGGGGAGGGGGCCTCATCCCCCAGTTTCTCGTTCCAACTGGCATCCAGGTCGGTGAGGACGCGGAGGGATGTGCGAAGAGCCGCGGCGTCGCCGGCCGAGAGGCCGGCCGAAGGATCGTTTGGCAGGCCGTCGCGGAGCGCCTCGAGCAGAAACGCAAGGATGGCCCGCCGCCCGCGTGTGCGATGGGGCGGGGGATGGAGCGCGTCCCAGAACGAGGTCGTCAGCGCCTGAACCCCCTCGAGTCCGGCGGCCAGTCCCGGAAATCCCTCCGCGCGCTGCAGGGCCAGCGCCACGTAGCAGGCAGTGCGCAGATCTTTGGAGCGTTCGGTGAGGATGCGCCGGCCCTGCGCCGCGATGGCGGCGTAATCGGGGCCCGCACACGGCTGGTAGAGGTCGTCGCCGGATGCCACCCGCGCCTGATCGATTCGTCCGCTCAGCGTCCCCCGTGCGTCGATCTGCGCCTTCAGGGCCAGAAAGTCCTCGTCATAGGCCACATTGGGTCCGCCCGGGGAGGCGTCCGATTCCGGAAGCGGGGCAGCCACAGCTGCAGCGTACGTGGCGAGAGAAAATGCAGACATGGAATCGGGCCCTGGGGCGGAGAGAAGAAGGGGAGGGGCCGCAGACCGGCGTGCGGGCAGACGAGGGCAGCGGCGTCCTCAACCGGTCGCTGAGGGGGGCGGCATGGGCTGGAGGGTGCGGAGGGCGTCCTCGACCTCCGGCCCCAGGATTCGGCGCGACCGGCGCGTAAACGGGGCGGCGAGGACGAACGCCGTATGCCCGGCATGGACCACGAGCTGTTCGAGGAAGAGCATCCGCTCCGCGCCCTGCCAGCGAATCACAGTCCGCACGGCGTCCCGGCTGCCTTCGAGAGGACGGCCGCGTGTCCCGGATGCGTCCGCAGAAAGGGCAACTCGGTCGCGAAGCAGCAGCCGTCCCCGGTCGAGCACCTCCAGAGCACCGTCCACCTGTGCGTCGGCGTACGGGGCCAGCGACGGGCAGGCCGGCTGCGGGTCCACCGCCACACTGATCCGGTGCGAGAAGCCGTCTACCGTGGGGCCAGACAGCAGGTACGTCGATCCGTCCCGCCATCCCGGCGGCACCCACACCCGAAATCGGTGCGCTCGAAACGGAACCGGCGGACGAGGCCGCCCGCCGGGGGGACCCGCATGCGAGCGAGGCGAAGCAGAGGCAACATCCAGGACGGGCATGATGAAAGGGCACGGGCCTGTTCAAGAAAAGGGAAGCGAAACCGCCGGGCGGGATACGGAAAACCAGCGCACGGAAGACCGGCGGCCGGTTTGTCGCGTCCGTCGGCACGCGATTCCACTGCACGATACGGATACCCCCTCAATAAGTCAACAGAAAAAATAAAAATATTGACTTTTATTATTATCGTACATATTGTTCAATCAGGCGGACGATTCTGGCAAAGAGCCCTGTGCGCGACGAGAGATTCCGAACCTGTTTGATGGAGGGATGCGGTATCGACACGAGCGAAGCAACGGACGCAGTAGACACAGTGGGCGAAGTCTTGCCTCTGGTGAGCTACCGGTGGTGAGCTACCGGGCGATGCCAGGCCTCCCGAAGATCCCGACGCGAGCGTAGCGTACGATGGACAACGACCTATGGACGAGAAGACCAATGACTCTTTCGCGTGCGCCTCTCGGTGTTCTGATGCTGGCTCTGATCGTGACCGGCGGATGCGGGCGGCTGTGCCCTCTGGGGCTGGGCTGCCACCCGTCCGTGCAGGTAACGGTCGAAGGGTCCGACGACATGAACCTGGGCCAGGCCGCTACGGTGGTCGTCGTCCAACTGGCCGGTTCTGCGGAGTTTCAGCAAACGCCCGTCGAGCGCTTCTGGACCGACGCGGCCGGATCTCTGCGCGCCGACGTCGTCGACCGAAAACGCAACCTCCTTCTGTTTCCCGGCGAGTCGGTCGGGCTCGATGTGCCGCTCCACGACGACGCACGCTTCATCGGGGTCGCCGCCAACTTGCGGCACCCGCATACCGATCAATGGCGCTCGCTCGTCGCCGTGGACGACCTGGACGGACGCGACGCCGTCATCCGCATCGAGAGCCGCCGGCTTACGGTTGCGCTTCAGTAAAGCCGTTTCATCCCGACACCATCCGCCCCGACACCATCCGCCCCGACGCCATCCGTTCGGGCAGCATCCGTCCGAGTCTTGAGGCAACGGGCCGGGGCTCCTTCGTCGACCCGGCCGCCGGCCCCCTTCGGCCCGACCGCTGACCCGGTTTTCCTTCCATCCTTTTCCGCCTGGCTTTTTCTCCCTGGCTGTCTTTGCAATGTCCACCGATCGAAACCCCGTCGTCTGGTTCGAAGGCATGAGCCTCGATCCGCACCACTTCCAGCAGTGGGACCGGTCTCATCGCTCCGCCGTCCGGCGGCGCCTGGAGGCCGTTGCCCCCGACGGCTGGGGGGTCCGGGAGATGTCTCTCGATGACGACCGCCTCCGAAACGGCGAAATCGTGGTGCGAACGTGCACGGCGCTCTTCCCCGACGGCCTTCACGTCGAGATCCCGGCGATTGACCCGCCGCCCGCGCCGCGATCGTTCCGCGATGCGCTCTCCCCCGCAGACGGGCAGATTCGGGTGTATCTGGCGGTTCCGTCTGTCCCGACCGGCCCGCCGGTCGGTCCCGGCCCGCTCCCGGATGCCCCCGACGCCGGGGTCCCGGCCGCCCGCACCGTTCGAGAAACGATCCGCGTCCCCGATGCCAACACAGGAGCCGACCCCCGCCCGATCGATGTCGCTCGCGTCAACGCCCAGATTCGGTGGGGGGAGGAGTCCCTGGACGGATTCACGGCTCTTCCCCTCGCGGACATTGAGCGAGCGCCGGACGGGGGCTTCCGCCGATGCCCCGCCTTCGTGCCTCCAGTCCTTCGGCTCTCGGCGAGCCGGCGCTTGCGGCAGCTCGTTGAGCAGGTGCTCGGCCGCCTCGTTGAGCGCCGCCGGTCTCTGGCCCAGCACGTTCGCACCATCCAGTCGCAGTGCGAGGTGCTTCCATCCGACGCGGTCGCGCTGGGCCTGCTCCACGTCGTGGCCGCGGCGCTGCCCGGCCTGCGGCATCACCACGACCGCGCCACCGCCCATCCGCTCACGCTCTACCTCGACCTTGCGCGTCTATCCGAGGGGCTGGCGGCGTTTGCGCCGGAGGGCGGCCCCCGGCCCACCGACCTGCCCGGGTACGACCATCGCGACCTGACCCCCCTGTTCGCTCAGCTCTCCCGGCGCCTCGACAAATTGCTCGGAGAGACCGTCCTTTCGCGGCCGTACGAATCGATGCCGCTGGTTGCAGAACGCGATCGCCTCTTTACGGCGAAGATACCGGCGAGCCGCCTTGCGCGGGCCGATCTGTATCTGGTTGCCCGCACCGCCGAGGAAGGCGGCCCCCTGCCGGATGCGCTTCCCGATCTTCTCCGGGTGGCCGCTCCGCAGGCCATCGACGCCGTCCTCAAGAGCTACACCCGCGCGCTGCCCGTACAGGCTGCAGCGGCCCCGCCGCTCGGCGTTCCGGCCCTGCCGGACGCCCGCTACTACCGCCTCGTCCCCCGCGAACCGTTCTGGTCGGCCATCCAGGAATCCGAGGCCCTGGCGGTGTTCGTCCCGGAGGGAGCCGGCGCTCTCGACCTGCAGGTCCTCCTCGTCGCCTCCCGGGCTGGCGGTGAACCGTCCCCTTCCGGAAACGGACGCCCGGCCCGAGGGACTCTCTCCGCCCGAACACCGCCCTCCGCCTGAACCGACGTCCCCCTCAGGCCCTCGCGCTCCTGCCGCCCTCGCTCCCCGGGCCCTCGTGCTCCCGCCCGACGGCCGCTCCGACTTTCCCCGACTTTCCCCCGACTTTCACCCCGACGCCAACCTCCCTCCCCCGGCCCCGCCCGCCTCCGCCGATGCCCGACCGTGCGACTCAGATGATCCCCCTCGCGTCCGTCTCCCCCTCCTTGTCTCCAGAGCCCCTTGCAAACGGCTCGTCCCCACCCCATCAACTTGCCGGCGCGTTCGCTCTCTTCCTTGCCTTCATCGTCCAGTTGCGATCGGCTCGCGCCTTCGGCGCGGCTCGTGCCCTTCGCACCCGCGCACGGTCGCTGCTCGACGGGGCCGCCCACGCGGCGCGGGAGAGCGGGGCGTCGGAGGCCGACTGT
The DNA here is from genome assembly GCA_937127285.1 of uncultured Bacteroidota bacterium. Lineage (GTDB taxonomy): Bacteria > Bacteroidota > Rhodothermia > Rhodothermales > Salinibacteraceae > CAKZLV01. Next base: position 13,608 of record CAKZLV010000239.1, on the reverse strand, counting down.
GAGGCCGCTTCCTTCGCGGTGGTCGCTTTCCTAGACGAAACGATTCAGGAGGCCGACTGGGACGAAAAAGAGGTCTGGCTGTCGCGCCCGCTTCAGCTCGAACTCTACGACCGCTACGATGCCGGCGAAGAGTTCTTCGTCCGGCTCGCCTCGCTTCGCCGCGACCCGGACGCCAACGCGTCCGTCCTGCACATCTACTATCTCTGCCTCGCCCTCGGCTTTCGCGGACAGTATCAGCTGCAGCACGACGAGCCGCTGGCGGCCCTGCGCGCAGCTGTTCGCAACGACCTTCAGGCTGTCGGGTCGGCCCCGGCACGGCGGCTTGCGCCGGCACCGCCCCGGGAACCGGATCGAGGCACGACCTCCCTCCAGCTGTCGCCTCTCCGGGTCGCGGCCGTCACCATCCTGGCGCTGGCGATCCTCTACCTGTCTGCTCGGGTCACGGCCTCGGAGGCTGCGCAGCGCGCCGTGAGGCAACTGACCGACCCCGATCCCGTGGAGACCGTCGGTCGCGCGGCCCCGCAGATGCCCCGGGTTCCGGCTGGAGGGGCCTGACCGGCCTCGCCCGCCCGCTCCGGCATCTGACGCCGGACCGGTCATCGTCTCCATCCCTCCGATCTTTTGCTCATGACCCATCGATCGACGCGCAGCAATTTCTCCTTAACCGGGTTCCTCGGGCTCGTCGCGGTCCTCACGGGGGCCGCCCTCGCAAGCCTTGCCGTCTTCGGGCCGGCGTGGATGCGCTCGCCGACGGTCCTGGCCGTCGGCGCTGGGCTCGTCCTCGGGGTCGTCGGGGTCGTGCTGGGCGTCGTCGCGATTCGGGAGCGCCGACGGGCGCGCCGGCTTGAAGAAGCCCTCGGTGCCCGGTCGGAGGAGCATCCCGTGCGCACCGCCGCCGACCGGCGGGCGGACATCGACGACCTGAAACACTCCCTCGACACCGCCGTCGGCACCCTGAAAGCGTCGAAGCTCGGTCGCGACCGGACGGGCCGGTCGGCCCTGTCGGCCCTGCCCTGGCTTCTCGTCCTCGGTCCTCCGGGGGCGGGGAAAACCGCTGCCCTCCACCAGTCCGGCCTTCCCTTTCCCATCGCCCCGGACCGGCTGCAGGGCGTTGGCGGGACGCGCAACTGCGACTGGTTCTTCGCCGAAGAGGCGGTTTTTCTCGATACGGCGGGCCGCTACGTGGTCGAGCCCGACGATGCCGAGGAGTGGGAGGTGCTGCTGCAGACTCTGCGCTCCTACCGCCCCCACCGCCCGCTTGACGGCGTCGTGGTGGCAATGAGCCTGCCCCGTCTCCTAACGGCCGCTCGTGACGACGTGGACGGGCACGCAGCCCGCATCCGGCAGCGCATCAACGATGTCATCGAGCACCTGGGGCGTCGCATCCCGGTGTACCTCGTCCTGACGAAGTGCGACCGCCTGCGGGGATTCCCCGAGTTCTTCGGGTCGCTGAGCCGCGAGGATCGAGAGCAGGTGTGGGGAACGACCCTCTCGCGCGAGGACCTCGCCCGCATTGACTGCGGCGACGCCGACGTGCGAGCGGTCGTTGCAGATGGGCTGCGCGACCTTGCCGACCGGCTGCTGGACGCTCGCCTCCGCGTCCTTCGCTCCGACCAGACGGGCGATGAGCAGGCGCGAACCTACCTCTTCCCGCTGGAGTTCGCAGCGGCGTGCGACGTCGTGCTCGCCTTTCTCAGCCCGCTCGTCCGCGCCAGTCCGTATCACGAGACGGCCCTCTTCCGCGGGGTGTACCTGACGAGCGGAGGACGCGACGGAACGCCGGTCGGGCCGGTGGCCCGCTCGATCCGTGAGACGTTCCTGCCGGAGGCGGAGGTCGAAGAGCCGGCCTCCCGTTCGGTGCCTGCATCCGATCGAGACGCGAACGGCTTTTTCCTGCGCCGTCTGTTTACGGATGTGATCATCCCCGGCTGCCGCCTGGGGCGGTCTACGTCGCGGCGCCGCCGGCAGCGCCGGGTGCAGCAGATGGCGGGCGTAGCGGTTGCGGTCGGGGCCGTGATCCTGTCTCTTCACACCGTGCACGGCGTGCATCAACGTCACGCGGACCGGCTCGCCGACGTCGAGGCAGCGGCTGCGGCGGTGCGCGGTGCAGGGGCGGAGGAGGGGCCCGTCACGGCGGCCGGCCTCCATCGGCTGCAGGTGGCGGTTGCGAACCTGGAGGGCGGCAGGACCGTCTGGAAGTGGGCCGGCCTCGACCGGGGCGACGACGTTGCCGTACCCGCCCGACGCCTGTACCTGCAGGGCGTTCGTCAGCTGGTTCGAGGGCGCTTCTTCGAGCCTCTCGACGCGCGCCTCCACCGGGCCGGTGGCCCGGCCGGCCCGTCCACCGCCCGAAACCTCAGGGCGGATGAGCGGGCGGCGCTCCGCCGCGATCTGAGGGCCTATTTGCTCCTCACGGATGCCACGCATCGCCTTTCTGCACCGGAGGAACGCACATTTCTGACCCGCCGGATCGCCGAACGGCTCTCCCGGAAGGACCCACCCCCAAAGGCGGGCCCACCCCCAGAGGCAGGCCCACCCCCAGAGGCAGGCCCACCGCATGAGAACGAGGGCATGCCGGCGGCCCTCGCCGAGGACGGCCCGGTCGAACCCCATCTCCGCGCGTTCGTCCAGGCGCTCGCCGATGAACGGATCAGCGGGTTTGCCGCGTCGGCCGGTCGCGTCGAACCCGTGCGCGATCTCGTCTACGAGCCGCCCAGTGTCGACCGAATCTACGCCCGGATCCGCGCAGCCGGCACGCTGCGCCTCCCGCCTCGGTCCCTGACCGCCCTCATCGGAGACGGACCGGCAGCGCGCGTTCAGGCCGGCCGGGCCGTCGCCGGATTCTTTACGCGCTCGGGATATGAGGCCTACGTCGCCGGGGCCGTCCGGCAGGAGACGGAGAGCCCCGGACGCGCGACCTGGGTGATGGGCCGGTCTCCCGGTGTGCTTCCCGCGGCCCTGCAGGACCCGGAGGATCTCGACCGTCGGCTCCACCAGCGCTATTTTCGCGAGTACGCCGCAGCCTGGACGCAGTGGCTGCAGTCGCTGCGCCTTCGCCCGGCCCGGTCGGCCCGCGAGGCTGCCCGCACCCTGCACGAACTGGGCGATCCGTACGCCTCTCCCCTCACAGCCATTCTCCGGGCCGTCGCTCGCGAAACCCGCCTGTCCCGCCCTCCGGAAGCGAACCTTCAGCCGATGAAGGCAGCTGCGTCCGAGACGGTGGCGCGGGCGGTCCGCCGGTCGGCCGGCCGCCGTCCAACCTCTGCCGAGTCGGTTGTTCCGGCCGCAGAGCAGCCCTCGGGTCCGGTGGCCGCGTCGTTTTCGTGGCTGTACGATTTGGCGGGAGCCGCCGAAGACGGAGGCGGCGTGCCGGAGGGCGCTCTCGCCGACGCCCTCGCCGCCCTCCGCCGGGCGGCAGCGGAGATCGACGCGCACCTCGGCGTCCCCGCCGGCCGCGCCGCCTACGCCGCCCAGGTGCTTGCCCCGGGCGCGGAGACCGAGATCGAAGAAGCCCTGGCCACCGTCCGGTCGGCCCTCCACGGAATGGACGCCCCCCTCCGCCGCCACCTGTTCGAACAGCCGATTCAGCACGCCTGGGAGCACGTCCTCGCCGGCGCCCATCGCCACCTCAGCCAGCAGTGGAACGACCGGGTCTGCACGCCTTTTCGCGCCGACTTGGCCGGCCGCTACCCCTTCCGTCCTTCGAGCGCCGACGAGGCAGCCCTTGCGGACGTAAGGCGATTCTTCCATCCCCAGGACGGGGTCGTTGCCGCATTCCGCCGGGAAACCCTGGCTCCGTTCGTCGACCGGGACTCGGGACGTCCACGTCGGTGGGAAGGACGGGGGATGTCTCCTCCGGAACCGATGCAGGCAGCCCTCACGGAGGCGCGGATGCTGCAGCGCCGGCTGTTTCCCGACGGCGCACTTCACGCTGCGTTCTCGCTACAGCCCGACCACCCCCGCCGCACCGACGACGCCCCCGCCGTTGCCCGGAGCTACGCCCGCATCCACGGCCAGGAAATCGACTACGACATGGGAGGCTACCGGCCCTGGACGCAGGTAACATGGCCGGGGACGCCGGGTGCCGTCCTTCGAGTAACCACGCAGACCGGAGAACTCGAGCCGATTCGCGCGGAGGGCGACTGGGCGTGGCTGCGCCTCCTCGAACGGGCGACGGTCCACCGGCACGGCCCCGCAACGCACGTCGTCGCCTGGCCGATGACGAAGGGCGTCACGCTTCGATACCTGCTTCGCGTCTCGGACGATCTCCGCTTCCTGGACGATCCGACCCGTCTGTTTGCCTTCTCCTGTCCCCGCCTCCCGTCGGGCGGCCCCGCGGCGCCCCCCCATGCCGGTCTGTGAGTACCTGCAGGCGGCACCACGCCAGGAAATCGGTGCCTGCCGCGGCCGAAGGGCCCTCGACCGGCCGTTTCGTGAACCACCAACGACTTTCCCGTCCTCTCGCCATGCCCGCTCCCCCCGTCGCCAACGCCCCTCGCTTCCGCTTCATCGCGTCGCAGGCAGATCTCCCCGCCGTCGAGGTGGCCCGATTTACGGGCAGAGAGCGGCTCTCTGCGCCGTACACCTTCCGCATCGTGCTGGTGACGGACGGAGAGGAAATGGATGCCGGGAGGGTGGTCGGCCACCGGGCCACCCTCCGGATTCATCGTGAGGGCGGCGACGTGCCCATTCCCGGAATTGTAACCCACCTGGAGCGGTGGGGGAAGACGACCGATCACGTCTGGTACGCAGCGACCCTTCGCCCCCGCCTGTGGCGCCTCACCCTCACCACGCAGAGCCGCGTCTTTCGCGAGGCGACCGTCCAGAAGATCGTCGCAACCGTTTGTGCCGAGCACGGCCTGGCGGCGCCCGACGTCCGCTTCGAGTTGAGCGCGTCCCACCCGCCGCGCGCCTACTGCGTCCAGTATCGAGAGACCGACCTCCAGTTCGTTCGCCGCCTGTTGGAGGCGGAAGGGATCGCGTTCTTCTTCGTGCACGAGGCAGACCGGGACGTTCTCGTTGTCACCGACCGGCAACAGGCCTATCCGTCGCTGCCAGCCCCCGACGCGCTCGTGTACAGAGAAGGGGCGGGCATGCAGCGCAGCCGGCTCGAGCACGTGCAGGCGTTCACGTGCCGGAAGACCCTCCACGCGAGCCGGGTGGTTCTCGACGATACCGACCCCCAGCAGTCCGAAACGGATCTGCAGGTCGATGCCCGGATCGCAGGAGAGCCGGAAGCCGAAATCTACGATCACGAGGCGCACTACAACCGGGTCGACGTCGGCCGGCGGCTGGCCCGCGTGCGGGCGGAAGCCGAAGCCGCCCGGGGAATCCGGTTTTCCGGCCAGAGTGACTGTCCGGCTCTGCGGCCCGGCTACTGCTTCCGGCTGGAAGGGCATGACCGGGAGGACTACCGGCAGGTCTACCTCGCCACGCGGGTTGAGCACGTGGGCTCGCAGGAACAGGCCGTCGGCGTGAGCGGCGAGGCCCCGGTCCCGACGATGAGCGGGCCCCGGCCGCCATCCGGCCCGCCGCACCCGAACGGGCGTCGTTCGAACGAGCGTGGTTCGGACGAGCGTGGTTCGGACGAGCGTCGTTCCGACGGGCTTCATCCCGATGGGCTTCGTTCCGAGGCGGTTCCGGAAGACCCGCCGTCGGTGTACCGAAACACGTTTCGCTGCCTGCCGGCGCAGATCCGCTTTCGGCCGCGGCGTTGCACCCCCGTCCCGTCCGTCGGGGGCGTCCTCACGGCTCGCGTCGAGACGACCGGCGGCCCGTACGCCCCCCTCGACGACGACGGCCGGTACCGCGTGCGGATGCCGTTCGACCGGTCGGATCGAGGGGCAGGCACCGCCTCCAAACCGATTCGAATGGCCGGGCCCAGCACCGGACCGGACTACGGCCTTCACTTCCCGAATCATGCAGACACCGAAATGGTGATCGCCTTCGTGAACGGCGACGTCGACCGGCCGCTGGCCCTAGGAACCGTTCCGAACCGCACCCAGCGGAGTCCGGTGAGGGCGGAAAACCGGATGCAAAATGTTCTGCGCACCTATGCGGGCAACGAACTTCTGATGGACGACACCGACGAAGCGGCGCGCGTCCGCCTGCGAAGCGCCGCCTCGCACGAGCTGCACCTTGACGACGAGCAGCGGCAGGCCGGTCTGCGCACCGGCGACGGCTGCGCGATTCGCCTCGACGACGCCCGCAAGCAGGCCGTCATCGAAATGCCGGGCGGACACCATCTGCACCTGAACGAGGAGCAGGAGCGCATCGATCTGGCCAGCGCCTCCGGCCATCGAATCCGTATCAGCGATGCCGACGACCGCATCGTCATCCGCGATGCAGAGGGCGCGCACGTGCTGACGCTGGACTACGCCGCTGAGACCATGCGCCTCTCCACCCGCGGCCGGATCGCGCTGGAGGCCGACGACGCCGTCGAGATTCGCGGGCGAACGGTTGTGATCGAGGCGGAAGAAGATGTCGCCCTGCAGGCGGGGGAAAGCATCACCCAGCAGGCCGGGCGCGACGTGCGGCTGGAGGCCGCAGAAGAGGCAGCCGTCACGGCCGGCCGCGACGCCTCTGTAGAGGCCGGGCGCGACGCCTCCGTCACCGCAGTGCAACTCCGCCTGGAAGGTCGCCGCACCCTGAACGCCGAGGCCGGGAGGGAGGCTCACCTGCGCGGCGCCGACGTACACATCGAGGGCCGCACGGCCGCCGACATCCGCGCAGCCCTTTTGTCTCTGAACGCCTAAGCCCTCCATGCACCCGGCGGCGGGCGGTGCCGTGGGGACGGGCGCGGTGGGAGCCGGGTCAGTCTTCCGCCGTTGTCGCAGCCGGGCGGATGACGGCGAGAAGCTCGGCCAGCATCATGGCGGTTGCTCCCCACACCGTTTCTCCCTCGACGTCGTAGAAAGGAACCTCGACCTCCATTCCGTGAAGCGTCCACACCTCCACGGTGCGGGCGTCCGGCGCGAGAAGCGTCGACAGCGGAACGTGGAGAATGCGGCCGACTTCAGCGTCGGTGGGGCGCAGGTCCGGCGGCTCGGCGACGAGGGCGACGAAGGGGTGCACGCAGAAGTTGGAGGGCGGAATGTACAGCGGCGTCAGAGATCCGGTCAGGTCAACTGCACCGGTGGGGAGATCAATCTCCTCCTGCGCTTCCCGCAGGGCGGTTTCGGGGAGGGACTCCCCGTCGTGGCGCTGCCCGCCGGGAAACGACACCTGGCCGGCATGGTCGGGAAGATCGTCTCGACGTCGCGTCAGCACCAGAACGGGCTCGCGGTTCCGTCCGGGGTAGAAGAGAGCCAGCACGCCCGCCTCCCGGCAGGCCCGGCTGTCGGCCACACTCATCGCCGACCGCCGGGCCTGGTAGCGGGGCGCCATCGTGTCGTGGGCGTCGTGTCCCGGCAGCGGCCCGTCCAGCGCGTGCCGGAGCCGATCCGAAAAAGACGAGAACGATGAATGCATGACGAGACATCGGGGAGGATCCAGGCGAGAAACGCGAAAACCGCGAGAAACGCGAAAACCGCGGGAAACGCCGCTCCAGGCGGGAAGCGCAACGGCGGTGCACGGTTCCGCCACACAGGTCCGCCACACAGGTCCGGTACACGGCCCGGGTGCAGCCCGGCATACGGACCCGGTGAACGGGGCTGCGCTCGACGCCTCTGTACGACGGCGGCCGGCATCCGTTCACAGAGATCTTGGCGGCCCTGTTGCTCGGCGCAGAAAGCGCAGCCGGCCCATTCCCGCTGCCGGCTTGCGGGACTTCTGCACACAAAGATCCATGCAGAGATCCATGCAAAGATCTTCATGCGAAAAGCCCCCGGCCGGAGAACCCGACCGGGGGCTGAGGCGCTTCAACGGCGCCGCGCTCCCTGCGGCCACGCACCAGGCGCAGAGGGGCGAGGGCGCGCCTTCGCGAGACTCGATCGCTACTGGATCTCGATCTGGCGCGGCTTGCTCTCCTCGCTCTTCGGTACGGCGACGGTCAGGACGCCGTTGTTGAACGATGCGGAAATGCCTTCCGCGTTGATCGTGCGCGGGAGGGAGAAGGAGCGGTAGAAGTGGCCGAACGTCCGCTCGACGCGAACGAACTCGGCGCTCTCGTCCTCCGCCTCCGCGTCGCGCTTGCCGCTTACGCTCAGCGTGTTGTCGTGGAGGTTGATCTTCACGTCGTCCTTCGTCACGCCCGGAAGGTCGAGGCGGATGTGGTACGCATCTTCCGTCTCGATCAGGTCGGTGCGCGGCGCCCAGGATGCCTGAGACTCGCTGCCGTCGCTCGATTCGCGGCTCGTCGGGAAGAAGCTGTCGAAGAGGCGATCGATCTCGCTCTGCAGCGACTGCAGGTTGCGGCTGCGGGTGCGGGTCAGGTTGGTCATGGTTGGCTTCGGGTTGTGGTTCGCAGAATCCTTTTCGGGATGGAGTGCACCGTCCGCGACCGGCGGCAGGGCCGCCGCGTCCGAACGGCACTTCGCAACTGCACCCGAAATAGAAACAACCCGCGTACCAGTCCCCGTCTGCGCCCGAGAGCGCTGCCACGTCGGCAGAGGCCGCCCGACGGCCTGACAGCGCGTGCGGCGGGCTCCGAAATTGTGGCAACGGCCGCGCACCCGGTCTGTCAGCGCGTCAACGACCGATTGTCAGAACGACCGATTGTCAGCCCGTTGCGGGCGGCGGAGCAGGGTCCGGGTGACCCGGATCGGGCTGGACCCGAAGGGAGCCGACCTCGATCGGTCTCGGATCACGACGCCCCCGACTCTCGCGCCGGCCGCACCGTCCCGCTGGCTTCCCCGAACCCGATGCGGTAGCCGTCGCCCTGGGCGTGGCCGGAGAGCACGACGCGGTCGCCGTCTTCCAGGAACGACCGCGTCTCACCGGAGGGCAGGTCGATCGGGTTCTGGCCGCGCCAGGAAAGCTCCAGCATCGAGCCGTAGCTGTCCTCCGTCGGGCCGCTGATGGTTCCCGAGGCCAGCAAGTCGCCGGGGCGAAGGTTGCAGCCGTTGACGGTGTGGTGGGCAAGCTGCTGGCAGACGGTCCAGTACATGTGGCGGAAGTTGGTCCGGCACACCGGGTGGGGCGCATCCATCTCCGGCGTTTGCAGTCCCACCTGCAGGTCGATGTCGAACGTCCAGGGGCCGTCCTGCTGCAGGTACGGCAGCGGCGTCGGGTCCTGCTCGGGTCCCTCGATTCGAAACGGGTCGAGGGCCTCCATCGGCACGATCCAGGGAGAGAGGGTGGTGGCGAAGCTCTTTCCGAGAAACGGCCCGAGGGGAACGTACTCCCAGCCCTGGATGTCGCGGGCGCTCCAGTCGTTGACCAGGCAGAAGCCGAAGATGTGGTCGGGCGTCTCGTCGATAGGAATGGGGGCTTCGCGCTGGTTTCCGGGACCGACGAGAACCCCGACCTCGAGTTCGAAGTCGAGCAGCTTCGAGGGGCCGTAGACGGGAGGGGCGTCCTCGTCGGGCCGCGTCTGTCCGCGCGGGCGCCGCACGTCTTCGCCGCTCAGGATGATGCTGCTCGCCCGGCCGTGGTAGCCAACCGGGAGGTGCTTCCAGTTGGGCTTCAGGGCGTTCTCCGGCCCGCGAAACATCGTCCCGACGTTGCGGGCGTGGTGCTCTGACGAGTAGAAGTCGGTGTAGTCGCCGACGTCGACGGGGAGGTCGAGGGTGACGGCGGCCCGGTCGTGCAGGGCGCGCGCCTTCAGGTCCGGCTGGTCGCGCAGCGCCGGCGTATCGGCGCGGAGCAGGTCCTGGATCCGGTTCCGGGTGGCTCGCCAGGCTTCTTGTCCGAGACCCATAAAGCGGTTCAGGGTCGACTCTGCGAAGGGCGGCGACGCCCGAAGGACGGGCGCCTCGAACACCCCCGCCTCCTGCAGCACCGCCAGGTCGAGAACGGAGTCTCCGATGGCCACGCCGACGCGCGGCGGGTCCTGCGGCGAGGGGCGGACGATGCCGTAGGGAAGGTTCTGAATCGGAAACGGGTGGTCGTCCGGAATGTCGAGAAAGGCGGTGAGCGACGCGTCTGGGGGATCGGGCATGAGGCAGACGGAAAGAAGAAGGAAGAAAGCGAAAGGCGAGCGAAAGGAAAAAGCGGAGAAAGCTCCGGTGGGTGCGCCGACCCGTCATCAGGCCGACCCGGCAGACCGAACCGGTCAGACCGAACCGGTCAGGCCAGACCGATCAGGCCGAACGAGTCAAGCCGGACCGGTCACGTTGAACGGGTCACGTTGAACGGGAGCAGGAAGAGGGGCGCGGTCCCCCTTCCTCCGCAGCGCCTACTGAGACGGAAGGAAGCGCTTACGAGCAGACGCCGGGAGGTAGCGAGCCGGTCCATTCAGGTGTCCTGTAGAGGGCCCCATCCAGTAGAGCGGTAGAGAGCCCCATCCAAGAGAGCCCATCCAGGGGCCCGGTTGCTCCCGTCGGCCGCCAGATGCCGGCCGCTAGATGAGGTCAAGGTCGCGCAGGTCGTGAATGGGATCGGTAAAGCTGCAGCTTCCGAACGTGGTGGCCAGAGAGTCGCGCGTATGCTCGACGCCGTCGACGTGTGCCCGGAGGTCTCGCCACCCGAACTCTTCTTTCAAAAACTGAAAGTTGTCCTCCACATCATCAAGAAGGATCGCCTGCACGTCGGTTTCCGAGAGGTGGAGTTCCTGCGCCAGCACCGCAGCACCGAACAGGTTGAAGAACCCGTGCCGGTCCTTTTCCATGCTGTCGTCGTAGTGACGAACCGGGTGATGAAGGCCGGCGGTTGCTTTGAACGAGATCCCGGCATCCCGACACGCGCAGATGACCCGGGCGATGGAACGGGCGGGCGGGATGTCTTCGGGCGTGCGGCCGCCGCACCGAATTTTCAGGCCGATCTCGCACCGCGGGGGGACCGGTTGGCGACTGTTGAACTCGGCAATGGCTGCGCAGAGAGGAGGCAGGTGGGCGAGCGTCTCTTCGTCCAGCGGAATTTCGAAGAACAGGTCGAGCTGGGCCGTTCCCGTCGTCACTAGGGCCCGGTCCACCCGGTCGAAGAACGCCGCGACATCGGCATCGGCCGATTCCAGGAGCGACGGAGGAAGGAGCCCTTCCATCACCTGCACCTGCGTGCGGCCGGCGTGGTGATCGTCGAAGGTGTCGATCACGTCCAGGTCGCGCCGGAAGGCGTCCAGGAAGGCATCTGGCGTGCGGCCCCCGGTTCCGAGCACCGAGAACAGGAACGGATCGCCGTGTTTGAAGAGGTGCTGGTGTGGGGTTAGGTCCGGCAGGCGACGAACCGGAAGCACGAAGCGAGACAGGATCCAGGCTTCCGGTTCTCTCCGGTACTCCGCGTAGTTTTCCAGCGCTTCCTGCAGAGGAAGATCCGACGGGGGAAACAGGCCGGCATAGTCCACGATGTCGTGAAGAAATGCGCGCAGACTGGGCGCAATGAGGCTCGGCGTGTCGGGCGACTCGGAGGACGGAGCGGGGTCGGTCGGTTCCATGAGCGAGGCGGGTCGGTGGAGAGGGACGCGCGGGAACGATGCTGAAAGAAGGGGGCCGGCGATAAAGCGCCGGAACGGCCTTCCGTGGGTTGAGGCAGGCAATGGTACAACGCCGTTCCCCGGTGAAGTTCACGAAGGTATGAAGGAAACGTCTTGCATGGACTCCTGCCTCCTTGTACGTTCCATCGTTCGGTCATCCACAATAGAATCCCGTCCCCCAGCCCGTAGTTCGAACGACCGCGAGCCTCCGGCGTCGGTGGGTTGGCCGCGCCCGGTCGGGGACGCCGTGCTCGTGGAACCGTGCCCCGGTTTTTTTGTGGAGACCCTCTAGACGAACGGATTTCGGCTCGACGCACGGACGTCTATCCGCCCGCCGCTCGTGTTGAAGCGTCCGTCCACAGGCTGGGAGAACCGAGGTGCGGACGTCGACCGTTCGAACCCGGTGCATTCCGGACGACAGGATTGCAGCCGAGTCACAGCCGAATCCATCGCACCCGCATTCATTGGTCTGTCGCCGGGGAGGAACGTCCCCGGCGAACGGAAGGGCGAGAGCTGGAGACGCACCCGGCCCACCGAGAGCGGCCCACCGAGAGCGGCCCACCCCACCACCCCTACTGACTTGCACGCGCATCGACCTCGAAAAAGCCATGCACATGACCCGATCGTTTGCTATTACGTTGCTCTTCGGAGGGGCCGTCCTTCTAGGAATGACGGCCTGCTCCGGGGGAAATCCGATGGTTGGTTCTGCCGAAGACGCGTTGGAGCAGCAGAACTACGAACGTGCGCTGTCGAGCGTGGAAAAGGCGCTGGAGCAGGACTCGGCCAACGTTGAGGCATACCAGTTGAGGGCCCGCATCCTGCGTGCGCAGGCTGACAGCACGACCCCGCCGGAGCAGTACGCGGATCTGCACCGCCGCGCGAAGGAGGCCGAGGCCCAGGCCCTCGAGTTCAACCCGGAGGTTCGGAGCGACATCCAGAACCAGCGCCGGCTCGCGTACGTCCAGGAGATGCAAAACGGAGCCAACGCCTTCAACCAGGCTCGTCAGGCCGGCGACTCGACCCTCTTTATGCGGGCAGCGGGGTACTTCTCGGCTGCCAACATCATTGAGCCGGACTCGGCGGATGCCCACCTGAACGAGGCGTACGCCCGGTTGAATGCAGGCCAGCGCGACGAGGCGGTCACCCCGCTTGAAACCTACGTGTCGAAGACCGACTCGGTCGATGCCAACGTCTACACGATCCTCGGGCAGATTCACCTGACGGAAGACCGCTCGGAGAAGGCCATGGACGTACTCGAGCCCGCGGCCGAGCAGTACCCGGAGAACCAGGAAATTCAGTCGCTTCTCCTCAATGCGTACAGCCAGAGCGGCGACACGCAACGTGCGATGGAGGCGTACCGGTCGCAGATCGAACGGAACCCGGACAACGCCACCTACCGCTACAACTACGGGTCGCTGCTGCTCAATGCCGACCGCTTCGATGCGGCCATCGATCAGCTTGCGGAGGCAACCGACCTGGACCCGGATAACGTGAAGGCGCAGTACAACCTCGGCGCCGCCTACGTGAACAAGGCCGGAACGATCAACGACAGCATCCGGTCGATCGAGGACTCCATCCGCGCTGAAGACACGCAGACCGTCGACGAAGAGACGGACCAGCAGCTCGAGTCGATGGCCGAACAGCGCGACGCGGCGCTGGAGGAGGCCATCCCGCCGCTGGAGAAAGCGCGCCAGCTGGCCGAGCCCGGCAACCAGTACCGCCAGGACATCTGCCGCGCTCTCTTTTCGGCCTACGTGCAGACGGACCAGCAGGACAAGGCCGAGGACGTGGAGCAGTGCGCCGGCTATGAGGAAGGCCGTACGGAGCAGATGACCGAAGGCGGTGGCGGCAGCCAGTAGCAGCCAATGCCAGCCAATAGGGTGTCGTCCCTCCCGGCCGTCCGTGCGGCGTCTGCGGCCCCGATGCGGGCCCGCGCCACGGAGGCCGCCGGATCTGGACCCATGCACGGCCCGGACGTCCTTCCCGGAGGTCCGGGCCTTCGTATGTGACCGTGTATGACCGTGTATGACCGGGGTCAGAATGGGGCACAGCAAACAGGCCGGAAGCGTCCAACAGGCCGGAAGCGTCCAACAGGCCGG
>CAKZLV010000238.1 GCA_937127285.1 uncultured Bacteroidota bacterium | reverse complement strand
CGCCTCCCCAGGTTTTCGTTCGACCCCCGTCCGCAGCCTCTTGCATCGCGGCGGTACCGCATCGCGAAATTCCATGACAGAGCGGCGCCGCTGCCCGGTGCCGCCGGGGCGCTCCGGAGCGGCTTTCTCCCTCTGCCGGCTCGTGCCGGCCGGTAGAGCCGCCCGTTCGCACGGCCGTTTCTCGTTCTCGCCGGTTTCTGTTTTCACCATTTCTTGGTTTCCCTCCGTTTGTCTATGATCGTTCTTCGCCGCTTCCTCGCCGGTTTCTGGGCCGTCGTGCTTCTGTTGGCTGGATGGGGGAGCGGACCGGCTTCGGTGCAGGGACAGGCCACCGTCGACCCGCGCGCTCCGGAGCAGATCGAAGCCGACACGGTGGAGGCCGGACGCTTCGACGACGGCCGCATGTGGACCTTTGACGCCCCGCCGCGTGCCTACTTCAACGAGGAATACGGTTTCGAGCCCGATGACGCCTGGCTGGAAAAGGCGCGCCTCGGTACGCTTCGCATCCCGGGATGTACGGCCTCGTTCGTGTCGCCGAACGGCCTGGTGCTCACGAACCACCACTGCGCCCGCAGCCACGCCACGGCCGTCCGCCGCCCCGGCGAGCAGATCCTGCAGAACGGCTTCTACGCCGACCGTCTCGACGAGGAGCGATCCGTACCCGACCTCTACGCCGATCAACTCGTTCGCATCACCGACGTGACGGACGCGGTACGCTCGGCGCAGGCGCAGGCACAGACCGATGCAGAGCGGATGCAGGCGCGCTCCGACGTGACCGACTCCCTCGAAACCGCCCTCGCCGAGCGGGCCGGGGGAAAGAAGGACGGGTATCGCGCCGAGGTGGTCTCCCTCTACGACGGCGCCCGCTACAAAGGGTACACGTACCGCCGCTACGAGGACGTCCGCCTCGTCCTCATCCCGGAGCTGCAGATCGGGTACTTCGGTGGAGACACCGACAACTTTACCTACCCGCGGTACGCGCTGGACATGGCGCTCCTTCGCGTCTACGGGCCGGACGGAAAGCCGCTGCAGCCGGAGCACTACTTCGAGTGGGATGTGCAGGGCAGCCGTCCGGGCGATCCGGTATTCGTCGTCGGCAATCCCGGCTCGACGCTTCGCCTCGAAACGTACGAACAGCTCCTGTTTCGGCGCGACATCCAGGACGCGAACCTCCTGGCTACGCTGCGGGGCCGGATCGAGGCGCTGGAGGACTACGTGGATGCAAGCGATTCGGCCTCCGAAACGTGGGAGAACCGGATCTTCAGCCTGCGGAACGCGGCGAAGCTCTACAACGGCCGGGTGAATGCCCTGAACGACGCCTACGTCATGACCCGCATCCAACGCGGAGACCAGGCATTTCGGGAGGCCCTCCAACGGGACTCAAGCCTGCAGGCACAATACGGCGGACTGCTCGACAGCATGGCCGCCATCCAGGACCAGAAGCGCAAGGTGGCCGACGCCTACCAGGCCTTTCGGCTGATGCAGAGCCCGTATGCCTCGGCCACGCTCCGCCGGGCTCTGGCCGTGACGATGGCGGGAGACGCGTCCGGTACGCAGCGCGAGAAGCTGCTCGACCAGCTGCGGTCGATCGGGGCGCAGCCGCGGGGGGTTGACGAACGCTTCGCCGCCGACCGACTGCAACGGTTCGAGCAGTACTTCGGGGCCGACAGCGACGTCGTAACCGCCGCTCTGAACGGCCAGAGCCCAGCCGATCGCGCACGGCGCCTGGTCGCCCAGTCCGCACTGGCCGACTCGGCTTCGGCCGTAGACGCCGTCTCGGCAGGAACGCTCTCCGACGACGACCCGGCCCTGCGCGTCATCCGGGCCGTGGCCGAGCAGTACCGCTCGTACCGCAGCGCGTGGTCCGGGCTGACGGCCCGCCAGGAGGCCGTGGCCGAACAACTCGGCCGGGCGCGCTACGCCGTCTTTGGAACGGATGTGCCTCCCGACGCCACCTTCTCGCTTCGGCTCTCCGATGGGGTCGTGCGCGGCTACTCCTACAACGGCACGCAGGCACCGGCCACGACCACCTTCTACGGAATGTACGGCCACTACCACGCCTTCGGAGACGGGTCCGAGTGGGATCTGCCCGACCGCTGGATGGACCCGCCGCCGACCTTCGACCGAAGCACCCCGGTCAATCTCGTCTCCACGAACGACATTACCGGCGGCAACTCCGGGTCTCCCCTCCTGAGCCAGGATCTGAAGCTGGTCGGACTTGTGTTTGATGGGAATATCGAGAGTTTGGCCGGGGACTTCCTCTTCATGCCCGACCGGATGCGCTCCGTGTCGGTGGACGTGCGCGGCATGATCGAAGCCCTCGACGAGATCTACGACGCCGACCGCATTGTGGAAGAGGTGACCGGGGGCGAGTTCGTTGAGTCGGAGGCCGCGCTCTCCGAACCGCGATGACATCCTCTCGGCACAGAGCCCTCAGCAAGAACAGCAAAAGAACAGCACGACCCCGGCACCCTCTTCTCGACGGTCCATCCCGGGCTCTCCCCGGCCTGACGGCATGAATCCGGCATCAACCCGGCATCAACTCGGAAAGAACATGAGATTTCTTCGCGCCGGCGGTGCGGCCGCCCTTCTGTTGAGCCTGCTCCTGGCAACCGGTTGCGGGACGTCCCGCGAAACGGTGACGGTCACGGAGCGCCCCGAACCCATCCCTTCGACGGAGGGGCAGACCCCCTCGGTGGAGCGGCCCGCCATCGTCGAACTTCCCGCCGGATACGACACAGTCCGCGCCCGGCGCTTCGACCAGGGGAAGATGTGGACGTTCGATTCTCCGCCGAAGGCGTACTTCCGGGAAGCCTACGGGTTGGACGCGCGAGACCGCTGGTTCAAGAAAGCCCGGCTGGGGGCGTTGCGGTTCGGAGAGGGGTGCTCCGCCTCGTTCGTGTCGCCGAACGGCCTCGTGATGACCAACCACCACTGCGGCCGCGAGCACATCACCTCCGTCAGCCGGCCGGGGGAAGCCCTGCTGGACGACGGTTTCTATGCGGAAACGACCGAAGCGGAACGTCGGGCCGACGATCTGCACGTCGACCAGCTCATCCGCATCGAGGATGTGACCGAGACGGTGTACAACGGCTTGCCGGAAGGGGGAGACACCGGGGCGCAGGCTCGCCGGGAGCGGGTGCAGCAACTGGAAGAGCAGTGGACGCAGGACGCTCGACGCAAAAACGACCGCCTCCGCGTCGAAGTCGTCGGGCTGTACAGCGGCGCCCAGTACTCGAAGTACACCTACCGGCGCTATGAGGACGTCCGGCTGGTGATGGCCCCGGAGCTCCGGATGGGGTTTTTCGGCGGGGCGCCGGATAACTTCACCTTCCCGCGGTACGCCTACGACGTCGCGTTCTTTCGCGTGTACGACGACGGGGAGCCGCTGCAGAGCGATACCTACTTCGAGTGGGACACAGACGGGGCCGAACCGGGAGAGCCCGTGTTCGTGGTCGGCAATCCGGGGTCGACGAACCGGCTCAACACCGTCGCTCAGTTGCGCTTTCTGCGCGACCACCAGCTGCCGCACCGGCTGGACGCGCTGCAGGCCCGGGCGAAGGTGCTTGAGTCCTACATTGCCGCGAACCCGCAGAAGGCCGACAGCTTCGATCTTCGCAACACGTATTTTTCGCTGGAAAACTCGGTCAAGAACCTGACCGGCCAGCTGAACGGCCTGCGAGATCCCTACCTCATCGCCCGGCGCGCACAGTCGGAACTGGCCCTGTACGACTCCATCCGAACGGTCGACACGCTGCAGGCGCGGTACGGGTCGGTCATTGACAAGATCAAACAGAACCAGCAGTCCAAGCGCGTCATCGCGGACAAGAACGGTGCGTTCGTCGGGTTCTCGAACGCGACGCTGGGCTCGCGCATCCTCTCCCGTGGCGTCTACGCATACTTCTACGACTTCCTGCGTACGCGCGGTGCCTCGCAGGAGCGCATCGAAAGCATCCGGTCGGATGCGCTGGAGATCAAAGACTGGCCGAAGCCCGTGGAGAAGCAGTTCATCGTGACCCGGCTCGTCGAGCTCCGGGATGCGTTCGGGGCCAGCCACCCGACCGTCCAGAAGGTGCTGCAAGACCGCGCCCCGAGCGCGGTCGCGGATAGCCTCGTGGCGAAGAGCGCCCTCCTCGACTCCACCCGGTATGCCGACCTCCTCGGCGATGGCTACCTGAACAGCAATGATGCGTCGGTGCCGGTCATCAATGCCCTCGCTCCGCTCTTTCTGCAGACGAATCAGCAGATGCAGGGCTACATGGACACCGGCGAAAACCTGAACGCCAAACTGAACCGCGCGCGCTTCGCGGTCTACGGCGACGCCGTCCCGCCGGATGCGACCTTTACCCTTCGCATCGCCGACGGACGGGTGCGCAGCTATCCGTACAACGGGACCCAGGCACCCGCCTTCACCAACTTCTACGGTCTGTACGATCACTACTACTCCTACGGCAAGACGGCCTGGCAGCTGCCGCAGAAGTGGCTCTCCCCTCCGGAAGCGTTCGACCTGCAGACGCCGTTCAACCTCGTGACGACGAACGATATCTCCGGGGGAAATTCCGGCTCCCCGCTTCTCAACCGGGATCTGGAGGTCGTCGGTCTGATCTTCGACAGCAACATCGAGGCCCTTCCGAACGAGTACCTTTACACCAACCAGCGGGCCCGGGCCATCTCGGTGGATGCCCGCGGGATCCTCGAGGCGCTGCGAGACCTGTACGGGGCCGACCGAATCGCTCAGGAACTGACGACCGGAGAGTTGATTCCGTCTGAGGCCGAAGCGAACGCTGCCGCCGCTTCTACGCCGCGATAAACACCTTCTTCCCGGTTCCTCGGGCCGGACCGCCGCTGCCGGTCGCCGCCCTCGGGGGCAGGGGACGGCTCTGGCAAGAATTCCGGCAAAAAGTCCAGCAAGAAGTCCGGCAAGAACTCATGGATGCGGCGCGGAGCGCGGACCGGCATCCCGGAGGGCGGCGGCGATGGCCGGGGTGACATCCAGCAGCGACGACGCCGACCGAAAGTAAGGGGCCGCCCAGCCGGCCACGAAGAGAGGGACGGGGTTGCGGGTGTGAACCGTCGACGATAGGTCTTCTAGGTTGCCGTGGTCGCTCGTCACCACGAGGGTGTCGGCGTCCGGGTCGAGGTCGTCGATGAGGGCGCCGAAAAAAGCGTCCAACTGCCCCAGAAGGTCTTCCGGCTCCGCGTCGAGCCGTCCGTGGCCGAGTTTATCGGTGAGGAAGTACTCGAACAGGGTGAGACGGTGCGACCGGGCGATCTCGGCCAGGTGGCGCCCCGACTCCGCTGCCGACACCACCGGAACGTCCAGCCCCAGCTTTTCGCGCCACGCCCATCCCGTCAGGTCGGCCGGGACCGCGCACCCGCGCCGGAGCGCGTCTGCGTCCCGAACCGCGACGCCGGCCTCGAGGCAACTCCGCGTCGTAACCGTCCAGCGTCCGCGTCGCCGAGCCTGCTCGAAGAACTGCGGCGGATAGGCGTTGGCGAAGGCCGCCCCGGGAGGGGACGCGGCGGTCGTCCCGTCATCCCGGACGGCTTCGGCCACGCGCCGGAATACATTTCGCTCGGCAAGTACCTCGTGGGTGGCCGAGTGCGGAAACGGCCCGAAGTGGCGCCCCACGAGCGACGCGCAGTTCACCCCGGTGAACAGCGCGGCCTGTCCGGTGCCGCTCTGCGGAAGCCCCTCCACCCCGAGCGTCGCGTCCAGGGGGCGCACAACCCGGGTGGGGCGATCGACGACCGGGAGGGGGGCGGTCCACGACGCCTCGCCGGCCAGGTGGCAGAGGGCCGTGTACTCGGTCTTCGTGAACGGATTGTGAGGACCCGCCGGTCCGAGGCCGATTCCGTCGAGAAAAACAAAAAGAATTCGTTGCATAACACGTACGGGGGATTCCCGTGAAGGAGCCTTCCCGGGAGGAAGCATTCCCGTGAAGGAGTCTTCCCGGGAGGGATCCACGTGAGAGTTCGAGGGAGTCGCCGGCCCACCGCTGACCGCGGTTCGCCCTTGACGGGATCGTCCGGGCCGGATGCCTGTGCGCGAGCTTTCCAACGACATCCGCGAAGCCGTGGTTCGAGAGACCTTTCAGCGCCTCCGGAACTGGTTGTATCCGACGCCCCACGACCCCACGACGGCCCTCGTGCTGAGTGGGGGAGGGGCGCGAAGCGCCTTCCAGGCCGGCGTGCTGCGCTACATCGCCGAGGCCTTTCCGGATGCCGAGTTTCCCGTGCTGACCGGCGTGTCGGCCGGGGCAATCAACACCGCCCACCTGGCCAACGACTCCAATGCATTTCCCGAAGCCGCCGGGCGGCTGGTGGAGAGCTGGAGGATGCTGGAGCCCGAGAACGTCGTGGCGGCCAGTTCGAGCTTGAGCCTGCTGTGGGGACTGCTCTGGCGCAACGGGTTTGCGGATGCCTCCGACGGGACCGAGAACCCGGGCACGCACGATGTTCGCCGCACCCACGGACTTCTGGACACGACGCCGCTCTGGACCTTCCTCAACCGCCGCCTCGGCGCGGCCAATGGAACGCTGACCGGTGTCGAAGACAACCTGCGCTCCGGGCATCTGCAGGCGGTCGCCGTCATCACGACCAACTACGCGACCGGCCAGACGGTCACCTGGGTGCAGGGAGACGACTTCGACGTGTGGGAGGCGCCGGATCGGGTCAGCGTCCACTCCCGGCTAACCGTCGACCACATCATGGCCTCCACGGCCCTGCCGCTCGTTTTTCCGGCCGTTCGAATCGGGGACGCCTGGTACGGGGACGGAGGCATCCGCCTGACCGCCCCGCTGGCTCCGGCCGTGCACCTCGGGGCCGACCGCGTCCTGGCCATCTCCAACCGCTACCCCCGGACTCGGGCCGAGGCCGACGAGCCGAGCGTGACCGGCTATCCGCCCACCGCCCAGATCATCGGAATCGTGATGAACGCGATTTTCGGCGACGCTCTCGCCCAGGATGCCCACACCCTCGCGCGGGTGAATGCGCTCGTGAAGGAACTTCCCAAGTCCAAACGGCACGGCATGCGTCCGGTGGATCTGTTCCAAATCCGTCCGTCCGTCGACCTCGGGCGGCTCGCCGTCGACTACCAAGACCGCCTGCCCGCCGCCTTCCGGTTTCTGACCACGGGGCTGGGAACGGACGAAACGCAGAGCTCCGACTGGTTGAGCGTTTTGCTGTTCGACCCCGACTACATCGATCGCCTCCTCGATATCGGATACCACGACGCCCGGCGGCAGCATGACGAACTGGCTGAGTTCCTGCGAGGGGGAGCCGTCGACCGCGGTCTTCACCCGCCGCCGCGCACGCCCCGCCAGGAGGAGACCTCCGAGCCCGTGTCGTCCTCATCGCCCGACGGCGTTCCCTCCCCGGCGGCCGACGACGCACTCCCCTCATCGGGTGCCTCGTAAGGGGTCTTATCAATGAGATCGGGAGAGCATCGCATTGAAAGAGCGCGAAAGGTCGATAAACCTCCCAGATTCACCCGGGAGATATGAAGCGGTCGGTTTGGGGACCTTCTCGCCTAACCATCCGTGCCGTTCCGGCCGCGCCGATCCCCCCGATCACCCAGGGTGCGACATCAATTCAGGCGGACAACCGGACCGTCGAATCGGACAAACGAATCGGACAACCGGACCGTCGGGCTGACGGGAGCACCATGCGCAGAAATTTCTGCGTGTCGTACGAATGTCTGCGGAGGACACGGACGACTTCGGTCCACCTCTGCCATGGGAGCAATTGCTTCTGAGCCTGTGAAGGGCCGACGCCGGTCCATTGAAACAGAACGTCCTTTCCGTGGGGAAGAATCCCCCGCGCTGTAGCCGAGGAAGAAGTCAACGGGTGCATAGCGGGTCTGCGCCGGGGGAGGCCTGCATCCGGGCGGCAGGACAAGAGC
>CAKZLV010000237.1 GCA_937127285.1 uncultured Bacteroidota bacterium | reverse complement strand
CCGGCGTCCTTCGCACCGCCCGTCGCGTTGAACCCGGCGCGGAAAGCAACTTCGAGATCAACGATCAGGACCAGATCCGGTCGACGTTCACCGGCGTCAAAATCTCCATTTACGGCGTCGGCCTCTTCCTGACGGCGCTGGCCCTGCTTGTGGGCGGCATCGGGGTGATGAACATCATGTTCGTCTCCGTGCGGGAGCGAACGAAGGAAATCGGTATCCGGAAGGCCGTCGGCGCCAAGCGACGAACGATCCTCCTCCAGTTTCTCGTCGAGGCCGTGATCGTGTGTCTGATCGGCGGCCTCATCGGCGTGGCGCTCTCCGCCGGCCTCATGGGCGTCGTGAATGCGCTCGGCATCACGGCCGTGATGCCGTTCAGTACCGTCCTCGTCGCCTTCTCCATCTGCGTCGGCGTCGGCATCGCCTTCGGGATCGTTCCGGCCTGGCAGGCGGCCAATGCCGAGCCGATCGAGGCCCTTCGCTACGCGTAATCGCCTCCGCCACCGTGCCGACGCGATTCGGCGTGACGCCAAAAGCCGTCAGCGATCTGCCGTCCGGTGAGCAGTCTGCGTGCTCATCCCTCGAAACCGATCCCGTCCCCCTCTCCTGCATCCCCGACCGACCCATGGGTGTTCTGGAAACCATCCGCCTCGCCCTCGGCTCCCTGCGCGCCAACAAGCTGCGGTCGTCGCTGACGCTCGTCGGGATGGTGATCGGCGTTTTTGCCGTGATCGCCTCCGTAACGGCCGTGGACGTGATCGATCTCTACTTCAAGCAATCCCTCCGCATCTTCGGATCGGAGAGCTTTTCGGTGGAGCGCTACGAGATTCAGATCGGGGGTGGGGATCGGGACGTGTACCACCCGCCGGTCACCTACGAGCAGGTTCTGCGTCTGAAGCGCCGGACGGAGGGCACCCTCACCATCAGTGCCTACGAGGATTTTGACTGGCTGCAGAAGGCGCGATACGCCACGCGCGATACGGAGCCGAACGTCATGCTGATGGGGACGGACGAGGCGTTTCTCTCCAACTTCGGGTACGAACTCGCGCAGGGACGCGCCCTCACCGTGCAGGACGTGCAGTACGCCCGTCCCGTCGCGCTGCTTGGCGCGCCGATCGCCGAGGCGCTCTTCCCCAACGAAACGCCGCTGGGCAAGACGGTGCGCATCGGTCGCGTGCGTCTCGAGGTCGTCGGCGTGCTGGCCGAGAAGGGGCGGTTTCTCGGGTGGGATCCCAACCAGCGGGTCTTCGCTCCGATGACGCATCTGTTGGGGATCTATGGCAACAACGGACGCAACATCAGTTCCGTTAGCGTCCGCGCCCCGAGCCTGCACCAGCTCGCCGCCGCGCAGGAAGAGGTGATCAGCCACATGCGCGTGATCCGGAAGGTGCGCGCCGGAGAGCCCAACACCTTCGCCATCGAAACGAACGACTCCGTGCGCCGCGGTTTCGATCAGTTTACGGCCGGACTCACCGTCGGCGGGGCCGCCATCGGGCTCATCGCGCTGCTTGCCGCCGGCATCGGCATTATGAACATCATGCTCGTCTCCGTCACCGAGCGCACCCGCGAAATCGGCGTGCGCAAGGCCGTCGGCGCCAAGCGGAGGCACATTCTCCGCCAGTTTCTGCTGGAAGCCGTCGTTCTCTGCCAGGTCGGCGGCCTGATCGGCATTGCCCTCGGCGGGATCGGCGGAAATCTCGTCTCTCTCTATTTCGGCATCAGCCCGTCGTTTCCATGGGACTGGGCCGGGATCGCCGTCGGGGGCGTGACCGTCGTCGCCGTCCTGTTCGGGCTCTATCCCGCCTGGAAGGCCGCCCGCCTCGACCCGATCGAGTCACTCCGCTTCGAGTAGTCTCGGTTCGTTTCTCGTCCGGTCGTGCGGAAGGCCTTGCATTCGAGGGGGCGTGCGGGGGATCTTTCGGATGAACCTCTCCCGATCACTGCTTCGATCTCCCTTCCATGGACCAGGACGCCGCCAAGAAAGCCGCCGGCACGTATGCGGCCGGACTCGTCGACTCTCACATGCGCATCGGCCTCGGGACGGGGTCGACGACGGCGTACGCCCTGGAGGCGATCGGGCGGCGCGTGCGGGAAGACGGTCTGCGAGTCGAGGGCGTTCCGACCTCCTACGCGGCCGAGCGCCTCGCCCGCCGGTACGGCATTCCGCTCACGTCGCTCGACGACGGCCCGCACCTCGACCTGGCCCTCGACGGGGCCGACGAGGTCAGCCCGGATCTCGATCTCATTAAAGGTCGGGGAGCGGCGCACAGCCGGGAAAAGGTCGTCGCCGCGCAGGCGGAGCGCTTCGTCGTGCTGGCCGACCCGACCAAGCAGGTATCCCGTCTGGGCACGTCGAAGCCGGTGCCCGTGGAGGTCCTCCCGATGGCGGCCTCCGCCGTCCTGGATCGCCTGGAGTCGCTGGGAGCCGTCCCGACGCTTCGGATGGGGCAGGCGAAAGACGGGCCGGTCGTCACCGACCAGGGATTCTGGGTCGTCGATGCGGCCTTCGAAGACGGGCTGGACGCCGCGGGCGTCGTCGCGAATGCCCTAGACGGATGTCCGGGCGTGCTCGATCACGGCTTGTTCCTCGGGCTCGCCACGCAGGGGGTGGTCGGGCAGCCGGACGGGTCGGTGGAGCTCCTCGGCGGATAGCCCCGTCGCTCTGCCTCAGCAATCTGGAGACGTCCCCGTGTCTCGAGCCGCGGGCAGACCCCACTGCATCGAA
>CAKZLV010000236.1 GCA_937127285.1 uncultured Bacteroidota bacterium | reverse complement strand
ATGATCCGTGGCTGAAACCTGCGGGGAGGGCAGCTACAAGCCCCCGATCTTTAGTCGGGGGTAGTTGACAGCCCGAAAAGAGACGGCACCTCGTCGATGTGGTCCACGACATGATCCGGACGCTCTTCCGGCTCGGCCGGGGTTTCTCGGCCCCAGAGGTCGCCCGGGCAGTACACCGTCGTACAGCCGACTGCGTTGGCGGGCCGGATGTCTCGCTTCAGCGAGTCGCCCACCACGACGATTCCCGAGGGGGGCGAGGACGAGCCGGCAGTGATGGTTGCGATCCTCTGGCAGACCTGCCGGTACGTGCGCGGGGATTTCTCATCGAGGACGATGTCGTCGAAGTACCGCCCGTCTCCAATTCGATAGGCTCGAAACGCCACGCGGAGGCGGTCGGGCTCCCCTTCCGAGAACAGAACGGACGCGCGGCGGTCGGGTCGCGCGTCGCGCCAGGTTCGAACCGCGTCAAGAAGGCCGCGCGCACCGTCCAGCAGAGGAGGCGCCGTCTCCAGAGCCGACCGAAAGGCCGTGGCCGCCTCGTGCAGGTGCGCGGGGGCCACTCCAGGAGGTTGCCGGCCAGACTCGGCCTGCTGGGCGGCCCAGCGAATGCGGTCCGCCGCCGACCCGGAACCGGTCGCGGACCGATCCGCCGCCGCTTCTGCACGTGAAGCCTCCGGGGCCGAGGGCGGGGGAGCCAACGTGTAGAAGGCAGCCGCCCTCGCCAGCTGCACGAGACCGGCGTCCGCCGACGTCTCCTCCTCTTCCGCAGGAGGCAGGTGCTGGCTGAGACGGAAGAGCAGATCTGCGTGATCGCGGTGCTTTTCGGGTTCGCTCGCGCCTTCTTCTCGCGACGGCGCATCCTCTTTTCGCGACGGCGCATCGGCACCCACCTCCTCACCGGCAGCGTCTCCGGCCAGGGCTCTCATCATCTGAGCCCCTGCGCGTTTGAACACGGCGTTGGTGTTCCAGAGGGTGTTGTCCGCGTCGAGAACCAGAGCGTGGGGAGAAGGGGCCATGGACCGGAGGGCAGGGAAGGCGATGAACGGGCGAGGCGATGAACGGGCGGGAGATCGGGCCGCCGACTTCGCCGGCCGGGGCACCGATCTGCGCCACGACACGCGGCGAGTGGCAGATGGATCCGGATCCGCCGGTTTCGTCACCCGTCGTGTCCCCCCAATCGGCGGGACGCGCACACTTGTATCCAGCCGTTCACACCTTGGCGTCGACCTGCCTCGGTCGGCGCGGCGAAGCGAGACCGGCTGGCATAGAACATGCGCTGCAAGTCTGATCTAGAACGGTGTTCTGTCGACCTGCTCTGCCCCCGTATGACCGATCTGGACGCGGTGATCGATGCGATGATTGAGGCATCCGGGGTTCCGCTTTGCTCGCGGCGGCGCTTCCAGTACCGCAGTGTCGCCTACTGCACGTGGAAGAGCGGCGCGGTCACCTCGATCGTCTCGCCGCGCCGTGCGGGCAAGCATCAGCACTGGTGGACGTTGCGGTTTCGAGAGCGCGGACAACCGGAGGAGGAAGTCGCTCCGGACGGGACGCTGTCGTGGACCCCGACGCGGCGGGCGACCCACGTTGCCATTCTCGGAGCGGCCCTGTGGGTGCGGGAGGGGCGGTGGTGGGAGACGCCGGCCGAGTTCGGGAGTCGGGTACAAACGGTCGAGGGCGCGCGGGCAGTTCTCGATGAGACCGGTGAGGACTGGGAGCTTCAGCACGTACGCCCCACCTTGTTCCGGGCGCAGCAGTCGGTGGGGACGGCGCTCATCCAGTCGGCGAACGATCCGCGGGCAAAGGGGGAGGGGTGGACGGTGGAGATCGGCCCGGGGCCGCGAGACGTGGGCGGAACCCATGTCATCACGCACTACGACTTCCGGCGCATCGGGTACGTCCTAGCGGCGTGGGTCAAAGCCCGCACCGTCCGCGATTGACACGCCCCCTCGCACGCCCCCGAGTGCACGCTTCCCATCGCACGCCGCATCGGTGCCGGGAACCGGCGGCAAGCGGCCGGTGTCGGCGATCCGGTCTGGAGCCAGCGACCTGCCACGGTCCCTGGTGCGGCCGCCGATCGGCCCCCGGCGGGGCTCTGGCTTCTCCTGGCGCCGGCCGGCCGGTCATGGGTCGGGTGGGTTCTCGTGCAGAACGGTCAGGCGCGTCGTGCGGATCTCCCCGCCGGTCACCAGCCGCACGAAGTACACCCCGCTCGGAAGGCGACGCGCCTCCAGGCGCCGCTCGATCCGGCAGCTCGCCGGCACGCCATCCGCCAGCGTTGCCACCTGCCGGCCCAGCACGTCGCCCGAACCGTCTAGCTCCGTGATGACCTCCATCGATGCGGATGTGCTGAAAACTCGGATTTGAAGCATGGAACTGATCCCTGCATCCGCCAATCTGGCTTGCTACATTCAGTCCGCAGAGAACTCGGTAAGTCGCGAAGTGCAGGATACCCCCCACGCAGGTGTTGACGGAAGAGGGGCGGGGAGGCCGTGCGTCGGTCGCCTCGTCAGTCGGCTGGTCCGAACGAAAAGTGTCCCCTCTTCTCGAAGACGTGCATCGCCACCGCCCATAAGACCGACATCATCCCGGCTTCGATGAAGGTCCCGACCGACCATTCCGTGGGCAGCGTCCCCCACTCCTGCGGAGGCAACGATCCCATCAGCACGCCCACAAGCAGGTACAGCGGGAAAAACATCCCGGCGAGAAGTCCAATTCGCTCAAGGGCCGACCCGGAGACAAGCCGGGCGCGAAGCCGAGAGCGCAGGTTGAGAAGCGAGTTGAGCATCGTGAAGCCAAAGCGCTGTGCGGTAGAAAGGCTGTGCGGTAGAAAGGCTGTGCGGTAGAAAGGCTGTGC
>CAKZLV010000235.1 GCA_937127285.1 uncultured Bacteroidota bacterium | reverse complement strand
CCATCTGGTCCCACACGCGGCGGATGGCGTGGCTCATCTTGTAGGAGCACCAGCCGGCCACGATCATCAGGTCGGCCTGACGCGGCGAGAAGCGCATCGCTTCGCTTCCGAAGCGGGCGGCGTCGTACTTCGGGCCGGCAAACGCCATCATCTCGATCGCGCAGCAGGCCAGGCCCATCGGCATCGGCATCATCGAGTTTGAGCGCGCCCAGTTCGTGAGGGCGCTCACGCGGGTGGTGAAGAAGCCGTCACCACCAGTGGGGTTCGGTCCAGCCATGACTGTCGTCCGGTTGAGTCGATCAAGGGAGGCGGTCCCGCTCCGTGCGCTGGCGTCGTGCCGTCAGGAACCGACGGCCTGCGGGTGCGCCCGCCCCGGTGGAGGCGGCGCGGCCGGTGCGGTCGGTGCGGTCAGCGGCCGCCACCCGGGTCTGCGGATGCGCGGCGCACGCTGCCGAAGGCCCGATCAGGGATCTCCGTGAAGCGCAGGAGGACGGGAATCGTCGGGTGAATCGGTGACTTGAATGTCGATCCTCGCGTCCCTGTTTCGCGTCCGGCGTGCGGAATTGGGAAATGCAGGGCGAAGGAGGGGGCCGACGGCCCGTCTGCGAGCCCCCGGGCGAAGGCCGAACCGGGCGAAAGCCAAACCGGGCGAAGGCCGAAACACAAAATGGAAGCGAAGAACGCCTCCACAGCCTCCACGCCTCCCTCACTTCTCGAAGTCGAGGCCGCCTTTCTTGATGTCGTAGAGGAGCCCGACCATCAGGATCACGCTGAAGATGGTGACGACCGTCATCACGCCCAGGAACGCGCCGCCGTCGATGAAGTCCTGAAAGCTGACGGCCCACGGGTACATGAACACCACCTCCACGTCGAACACGATGAAGATCATCGCCACGAGGTAGAACTTGACCGAGTACCGCTCCCGCGCGCTGCCGACCGGGTCCATCCCGCTCTCGTAGGGGGTGCGCTTGATCTTGTTCGGACGGCTCGGCCCCAGGATCTCCGCTGCCTTCAACAGCGTGAACGCCAGGCCGAGGGCCAGCACGATCATGATGAACAGCGGGACGAACTCGGCAAACATGATGGAGGACGGGGGTCGGGAAAAGGTCGGCCGGGCGGCGGGGGGCGGGCCCGCCGGGACGGTGGAGCGGCGGAGGATGCAACGAGAGTAGAGGACGTAGAATACGGCCCGACCGCTGAAGACGCAACGCGTTTCTCCGCTTCCCGACCGAAGAGCCGGTGAAGGCAGCAGGATCGCCGCCGGCCCGGCCGCCTGCTCCGGCTTCGGGTTGCAAAACCGTTGCACGCCTGTTCCGTTAACAACGCCGCACGGAGGCCGGCCAGCACGCAGCCGTCGCATCCCCCGGCATCCCCCGGCCTGTCCCGCGGCCTCTCCGTTCCCCGACGTTCACTTCCCACCGCGCGCTCATGCCGAGTTCGATCGCCGAATCGCTCTACGATCGTCTACTTCGCGCCTTTCCTGCAGATCGGGCGTACACGCGAGACGAATGGTCCGACGCCCCCATGCCGGAGCCCGTCCGCTACTTCCTCGCTCAGCTGGTGCGGCATCAGAGCCAGCTGGAAGCCGAGCGCCTGCACCGCGCCCGCTCGGACTGGGTCGACTACGAGCACCCGGACATGGAGCGCGCCCTCCGTGCGTTCTTCGGCGCGGTCGAAGCCCACATGCGCGTTCCGCAAGACGAGTGGGCCGACACGCTCCACCAGGCCACCCACCACGTGACCGCTTATCTCGTGGAGCCCACCCACGTGCTGGGGGAGTTCGTGTTCGACGACCGCAACGGCCCCCTCCACATCGACCAGGTGATGTGGCGGATGAAGTTTTTCGGTCCGTACGGCTATCTGCGCGACGCCGTCCGCGCCTACGTCGATCAGCGCGACGACGACCGGTTGACGCGCTCGGTGTTCGAGACGTTTCTGCACCGCATCGATCAGCGGGTGACGGCCGAGTACAACGCCGACCGGTGGATCCGCCTGCTCGGGCCGCTCTTTCGCATCGCCCGCACCGCGACGGGGAGCGCCGCCGTGCCGGTCTCTGCACTTGCCCGCTTCTTTGACGAAAAAGGCGCAGACGCCCTCGTCGACCGCCTTCGCGCGACGGATCTTCCGCCTGCCCTCGGCCCCGACCGGCTGCGCCGCCTCCTCGACCCGGTCACGCCCGCGTCGGGCCGCGCCGAGGCGTCTCCTCTCGATGCGGCGTCGGGATCCGAGCGCGCCGCTGCCCCCGACCCCGTCCCGCTCTCGCCCGACCCTGAGCCCAACGCCGAGCCCAACGCCGAGCCCAACGCCGAGCCCAACGCCGAGCCCGACGCCCGGCCCGGCACCGAGAACGCCTCTTCCCTGCAGGGCGGGTCGTCCCCGCCGGGCGGGTCGTCCCCGGCGTCTTCGCCCCCCTCCTCTCCCGCAGAACGCGGCGGTCGCGAGGACGGTCGGCAGGCGATCCCGTCTTCGCCGAACCCGCAGCAGGCGGCAGCGTCGGGACGCCAGCAGCAGCACGCAGGAGGCTCCCCCGATCTCCGGCAGCAGGAGAAGTCCGGAGGGACCGACGAAACGCCTTCCGCCACGGCTCCCCCCCGGCAAGAATCTCCCCGGAAAGAGACCTCTCGGGCGGAACCGTCGTACAGGGAAAACGACGCGGGGGAAGGAGCCGGCACCGACGGCGCCGCGCCGGGGCGCGGGGAGGACGCTTCCCGGCAACCGGAGGATGAAGCAGGCGGGGCGGACGCGCCTGCCTCCACCTCGGAAACCCGCTCTTCCGCACCCGGCTCTTCCCCGCCGTCGGACTCCTCTACCGACGTCTGGGGAGTGGACGGCGCGGCGCGGCCGCACGGTGCGGCGGACGACCCGAACGATCCGTCGAGCGCGGCCGACGAGAACGGATCGGTTCCGCTGTGGAAGCAATTCCAAGGAGAACGGAGTCGAAGCACCCGACGTGGCGACGCCGAAAACCGGCCGGAGACGCCGCTGTGGGCCCGGTTCCAATCCGACGACGCCTCGGAGCCCGACTCGGCGCCTGCGCCGTCGGGGCGGGGCGGGGCGGCGTCCTCGCGGCCCGGCGGCGAATCGACCGCCGGAGCGGACGGGAGCGAAGGCGCCGCGTCGCGTTCGACCCGCCCGGCCGCCGCGCCGGCTGATCAGATCGAGGGCCTGGAGCAGCTGGAGCAGTCGGTTCTGGGCGAACGGCGCCCGCCGCAGCGGTCTATGTACGTCCGGCAACTCTTCAACGGATCGGCCGCGGAGTACCAGCGCGTCTTGCGGCGGCTGGAGGGATGCGACGACTGGAGCCGCGCCTCCCAGATCATCGCGCAGGACATCTTCCGGAAGCACAAGGTCAATATTTACAGCGATGCGGCCGTGCGCTTCACCAACGCCGTCGAGTCTCGCTTCCGGTCGTGACGCGGCCTCCTCCCTCCGGCCATCAGCCGACGGGCTCCACCGACGGGCCGGTCTCCACTCGCCCGTCCGCCGACCGGGACCCCGACTGCGATGAATCCCCGAACTTTGCCGGGGTCTATTGACGCCGTTCGGTGCGCCTTCTACTTTCCATCTATCCGTTTCCCTTCCCGCATTTTCCTTTCCTCCCATGACGGACCGCGAAGCTTCGCAGGACGAGGCACAGAACGACCCGAACGGCCCCTCTCCCTCCCCGACGTCCGATGCCACCGATGACGACGCCTCGGAGGCAGCAGGCGACGGCACGGCCGACGCCTCGACGGACGGGCAGGCGACGGGTGCGGACTTCAGCGACCTGGAGCGGCGCCGCGAGGAGGCGCGCCTCGGCGGGGGCAAGGAGCGCATCGAGAAGCAGCATGACAAAGACAAGCTGACCGCTCGCGAGCGCCTCGATGTTCTCCTCGACGACGGCACGTTCGAGGAGCTCGGCACCTTCGTCCGCCACCAGGAGACGAGCTTCGGGCTGGAAGAAAACCGCCCGTACGGCGACGGCGTGGTGACCGGCTACGGCGAAATCGACGGCCGTCTCGTATACGTCTTCAGCCAGGACTTCACCGTCTTCGGCGGCAGTCTCGGGCGGGCGCATGCCGACAAGATCGTGAACGTGATGGAGAAGGCGCTCGAAAACGGCGCTCCCGTCATCGGACTCAACGACTCCGGCGGTGCGCGCATCCAGGAAGGCGTCGAATCGCTGGGGGGCTACGCCGATATCTTTAAGCTGAACACGGACGCCTCCGGCGTTATCCCGCAGATCTCGGCCGTCATGGGCCCCTGCGCCGGCGGCGCCGTCTACAGCCCGGCGATCACCGACTTCACCTTTATGGTGGAAGGCTCCAGCTACATGTTCGTGACGGGTCCGCACGTCGTGAAGACCGTCACCCAGGAGGAGGTAACCAGCGAAGAGCTCGGCGGAGCGCAGACGCATGCCTCGAAAAGCGGCGTCAGCCACGTCACCTGCTCGAACGACGTCGACTGCCTGCTGCGGATCCGGGAGCTGATGAGCTACCTCCCGCTCAACTGCGAGGAGGACCCGCCCATGAACCCGCCCGAGGAGGCGACGAACTCGCTCGACCCGGCCGAGCTCGACACGCTCGTCCCCGAGTCTCCGAACAAGCCCTACGACATGCGGGACGTGATCGAGCACCTGGCCGACGACGCCGACTTCTTCGAGATCATGCCCGACTTCGGCGAGAACCTCATCACCGCGTTTTCGCGGATCGGCGGTCGGCCGGTGGGAGTGGTCGCGAATCAGCCGGCCGTTCTGGCGGGCGTTCTCGACATCGACGCCTCGATCAAGGGCGCGCGCTTCGTCCGCTTCTGCGACGCCTTCAACATCCCGCTTCTCGTGCTGGAAGACGTGCCCGGTTTCCTTCCGGGAACGGACCAGGAGTGGAACGGCATCATCAAGCACGGCGCGAAGCTGCTCTACGCCTTCTGCGAGGCCACCGTCCCCCGCATCACGGTTATCACCCGCAAGGCGTACGGCGGGGCCTACGACGTCATGAACTCGAAGCACATCGGGGGCGACATGAGCTTCGCCTGGCCGTCGGCCGAGATCGCCGTGATGGGGCCGGAGGGGGCCGTCGAGATCATCTACCGCCACGAGATCGCCGACGCGGAGGACCCAGACGCGAAGAAGGACGCGTTCATCGAGCAGTACCGCGAGAAATTCGCCAACCCCTACGTCGCCGCCGAGCACGGCTACGTCGACGACGTCATCAAGCCCAGTGAGACGCGCGAGCGCCTCATCCGCGGGTTCGACATGCTGGAGAACAAAGTCGTCAACAACCCCCGCAAGAAGCACGGCAACCTGCCGTTGTAGATTGGCGGATGGAGGGATAGAGGGATGGAAGGGTGGAGGGATGCAGTCGTCCGGCCGTTCGGGTCGGTCGGCGTGCGGGCTCTGCATCCCGGTGGCGCAGGTGGCGCAGGGCTTTTCCTTACGGCCGGATGCGTCTTACCCCGACGGCGTCGCAGCGGCAAAAGCGACGGGGGTCGTCGGCTGCATCCGCGAGCTTGGGCGCCGTGCGGAAGCGGAAGGAGCCGTCTCGGGGACCGCATCGCGCTCCGCACGGTTATTGTTACCAACGACTGTTAACAACGAGACAAAACGCGCCGGTTTCCGAAACTGCCTTCCGCAACCGGAGGTTTGGAACGGCGATTTGAGACGGGCCACTCCTCCAACGGTCCGTCCTCCGCTCTCGCCAGCGCCTGCTCTCGTTTCGGCGCAGGGCGGAGTCGTTCCCGGAGGCGCCGCTCCCTGCAGACTTGGGCACCCCTACGGTCGGTCGTGTGCAGACGGCAACCGGGGCGCAGGGCCGCAGGAGTGGTGTCCGGGCAGATCCCTTCCGTCGAGGTCACCTTTTCGGTGACGACAGCTCGGGCCGGCGGGTCTGCCTCTCGTGGGTCTGTTCATTGATCTCCCGTCGTGGAGGGAGGCGTGCGTTATGAAGCGAACGCTACTGCTGTCATCCGCTCTCGCCGCTGTGGTTCTTGCGGCCTGGTTTCATGAGGCCTCCCACACTCCGGCGGTGCCCGACGCTTCAGCCTGGAGGTGGGACGGAGTGTCGGAGGTGCTCTACGCCAACCCCCCCGTGTCTGCAGACGACTCAATCTCCGACGCGCAGGCCCTTCGGGAGGTAGAACGCCTCTACCGCCTGCAAGCCCGCTACGTCTCCGCCCAGTCGCGCGGACGGACGACCCGCGCCCGGCACGTCCTGGACGACGCCATGCTCCGCCTTCACGACCTGGTGCAGCGGCCCGGACTGACGGACCGGCCCCGCTTCCGCCGCGTCTACCACGCCTTCACCAGCGAGTACCGCGACCACTACGGCGTGCCCGACACGCTGAACCTGCCGCAGGGGAAGATTTACGACATCCGGCGCGGGCTCTTCAGCAAGCTCAACGACCGGACCACCCCTCAGCTCGACGAGGTGCTGCCCTCGGACATCCGGCTGACCGACACCGAGGTCCCGATGACCCTCAACCGCCATGTGAAGGAAAGCATGGCGTTCCTGCTCCGCAACAAACAGCGCCATCTCTACCCGTGGCTGCGGCGCAGCTCCACCTACTTCCCCATGATCGAACACATCCTGGCGGAAGAAAATGCACCGGACGAGTTGAAATACCTGACGCTCGTTGAAAGTGGACTCAATCCGTACGCCCACAGCCACGCCCAGGCGGCCGGCATCTGGCAGTTCGTGGCGCCGACGGGACGGCGCTACGGCCTTACGGTCGACCCCTGGGTGGACGAACGCCGCGACCCGGAGAAGGCCACCCGCGCCGCCGCCCGCCACCTGCGCGACTTGCGGCGGATGTTCGGAGACTGGCATCTCGCCCTAGCGGGCTACAACTGCAGCCCCAGCGTGGTGCGCCGGGCCATCGAGCGCGAGAAGCAACGCGGCACGCCCACCCCCACGTTCTGGGACATTTACGAAGACCTTCCGGAAGAGACGCGCAACTACGTTCCGCTCTTCATCGCCACGTCCGTTATCGTCTCGAACCCGGCTGCCTTCGACCTCGACCGGGTCGCCCCGGGCCCGCGCTACGCCTTCGATCACGTCCCGCTTCAGCCGTCCCTGTCTCTGGAACAGGTCGCTCGCCTCGCCGAGGTCGACGTGCAGAAGGTTCGCGCTCTGAACCCGGAGCTTCGGGCCGACCGCATTCCTCCGTCGGAAGAGCCGTACTACGTCCGGTTGCCGTACGACACGTACGAAACCTTTTCCGAGAACTACACCCAGATGCCGGAGGAGAAGCGAACGGCCGTCTTTCAGCACGCCGTCCGGTCCGGCGAAACCGTCGGCAGCATCGCGAAGCGATACCACGTCAGCCGCCCCTCCCTTCTTGAGGCGAACGACCTGCATCCCGCCACCGTCTCGGTCGGACAGCGGCTGAAGGTGCCGCAGGTGCGCTACCTGGGCAACGGCGAGGTGGTTGCCGAGGCCGACGCGCGCCCCATCCGCGTGCGCTACGGCAGCCGGGCCACCCGCCCGATCGCAGAAACCGCCTCGGCCGCCGGCCTGACGGCCTCCTGGAGCCAATCATCCGCACCGGCCGATCGGCGCCAGCCCTGAGCGGCCTTCGCCCGGCGGCCGGGTGTGCGGCAGGAAGAGCGGTATGGGTATGCGGGACGAGAGGCAACGGTTGACACGCCCCGCACGAACGTACGGGGATTCTTGGGCGGTTTGCCCGCCCTCTCACGCTTCAACGCAGATGCACCCGAAGGTGTCTTCCTCCTGCTCGGCGTCTGGCTCCTCCTCACCGGCCGGACGCGTCTCTTCGGTCTCGATTTTCCCTACGAGACCTTGATCATGGCCGTCCTCACGCTGACTGCTGGCGTACTCCTCATCGTGGGATCCTAGGTCGGAGATCTTACGAGGGAGATCTTACGAGGGAGATCCTCCAAAAGAGATCTTACAAGGGGGGGCCGTAAGGAGCCGCTTCCGTCCCGCCGCGCGGGCGACGCCTTATCCTCCGCCCCTCGCCGCGTCGGTCGATCCGGCTGCCGGGCTGTCGTCGGCCGTGGCGGTGAGGCAGGACGTCACAAGATTCCGCTTCGAGAAGTCTCCCCCGGACGCGTAGTACATCATCCCTTCGCTTCCCAGCAGGTCGCGCGTGATGGCGTCCACGGACTGCTTGTCCGCCCGGTAGCGGCGCTGGATCACCCCGCACAGGGCTTCGAGATAGCGAACCTTCTTGCGGAGGGCGGAGTGGCCGTCCTGCACCACGCCGCGATGGCCGCACAGCAGGTCGGTGAAGGAGTGGTCGAGCACCCGGTGCATGCTTCGGATGAGGGTGGGGGCGTCCTCGTCGTACCGAAGATACTTCGGCTGCGGGGTAAGAAACAGATCGCCGGCGAAGAGCAGGTCGTGGTCGTCGGACAGGTAGCAGACCATGTCGTCGGCGTGCCCCGGCGCCAGCACGGTGCGCAGGGACGTGCCGTCCGACAGCGACAGCACGTCGGGGACCGGCTCGGCGTCGACCGGGGCGGGGCGTCCCCACACCACCCACCGGTACGTCTCGATCGAAAACCCGTCGCGCAGGCGGTCGAGGCTGCCGGCGGGCGCGTAGACGGGCACATCGAGGAGTTCCTGGATGGCGCGGGCGTTGCCGGCGTGGTCTTCATGGTGATGCGTCACCACGACCCGGTCGATGCCGGGGGATTCCGCCTCCGCCTCCACGAAGGGCCGAACGTACGTCCACTGATTGGGCGGCCCCGTGTCGATCAGGGTTCGGCCGATGCGATAGCAAACGGCCTGCGTGTTGAGTCCGCCGCCGTACCGGCCCGTCCGGCATCCTGCGACGGGTCCGTGCTCGATCCGTTGGCTTCCCATGCCGCGTCGATCTGCGTCTGGTTCTGGGCGAAAGGGCGAGGAGGGCAATCGGTGCCGGTTGCAGGACGAGGCAGGAGCAAATTTCCGGCCGATCGGCCGACCTCCCACCGCCCGTCCGGCCCGGAGGGCTGCGTTCTCCTGCGCGCTTCCGATGCCGGTTTCCGATTCCCGTTTCCGATGCCCGTTTCTGATTCCCGTTTCCGATGCCCGTTTCTGATGTGGGCCCTGTGCTTCTGCCGTGCGCCCGAGGAGCGAGCCCGGTTGCGGTGCCGCTTACGCCACCGCTTCGGCGTGGCCGTTCGTGTGCACAGGAGAGGTCGCCGGCGCCGGCTCGGCCGCCCGTTCCTCCCAGATGCGCTCCGCAAAATCGTAGAACGGTTGCTTCTGATGCAGCCACCCGAAGTGCAGTGCGTACGGCGTCACGTCCATGTAGTCGCCGAAGCCGGGGATGCGTTCGGCGAGGTCGAGGAGGGTATCGCGCAGCCAGGCGACGGGCAGGCCGCGGAAGTTGTAGACGAACGGGACGGTGTAGTAGCGGCAGGTGACGGTGCGGAAGTCGGGGTCGTGACGGGTGAGGGATTCGATGTAGTCGAGTTGC
This sequence comes from uncultured Bacteroidota bacterium, assembly GCA_937127285.1. Lineage (GTDB taxonomy): Bacteria > Bacteroidota > Rhodothermia > Rhodothermales > Salinibacteraceae > CAKZLV01. The sequence continues at coordinate 9,383 of CAKZLV010000235.1, read as the reverse complement.
GGACTGTTCTGGCCCTGCAGCCAGGGAAAGACGGGAAGGTCGAGTGCGCTCATCGCCATGGCCAGGCTCCACTCGCACGACTCCTCGTGCCGTCCTTCGTTGAGGCGGCTGCGAAAGTGGGTGTCATCGGCGTGGTCGAGGTAGTACCGCGCCGTGCTGCACACCTCGCGGGTGGCGGCCTCATCCGACGCGTAGAGCATCCCGGCCTGCACGCGGGGCAGGTGCGTGAGCCCGAACGCATCCAGGGTGCGCTGCCGGCGGCGGAGGAGGACGTCGGCCACGACGCCGAGACCTTTCGGCCCCCCGAAAAAGTGATCGGCGCGCTGCAGGCCCGTTCCCGTAAACGCGTAGGCGGCCAGCTGCTGCCAGAGCGGATCCGGATCGCGGCACCACACCATGTCGGCGTCGACGAAGAGCGACCGGTCGAACGGCTTGAACTCATCGAGGTGGTGTTTGAACCCGACGATGGAGCGGTGCTCCTCCGGGAGCGTTTCGAGGCGGTCGAAGAGGCCGTCCAGTCCCTGCTGCCGGAGATGCCGCTGGTGCGCGGGCGGGCAGTAGAGCGCCACCGGCCGGGTGGTATCGTGCCGGCGCAGCGTGTGAACCGACGCGACGGCGTGTTGGACGTATCGCTTCGGCCCGTAGCTGTGAAGAACGTATCCTTCCGTGGGTGCAGGCATGGGGGAGGGCAAAGGTATCAAGCGGTGGGGATCGCAGACGTCCAGCGCCGGAACCGGATGAGGCGGCGGCCGGAGCGCCCGTCGCGGGCGTCCGGGGAGCCGATGCGGAGGGGGTTACGACTGGACTTGGTCTCGCTTTTTCCGCAGGCTGGTCATGAGGGCGTCGAACCCGCGTTTGCGCACGACCGTCTGGAACGACCGGGCGTATCCTTCGGCGGTGCTGACGCCGTCCACGACGATGTCTTCGGCGAGCCATTCGCCGTCTTCTTTCTTCAGGATGTACTCGACGGGCGTTTTCGTGCCCTGGTAGGTGGTGGTGGTTCGAACGTAGGCGCTGTCGCCCTCGGCGGTGATGGTGTCGAAGGCAACGCGGGAGTTGTAGACCTCGAGGTCCGACAGCGACTGGGCGCGCACGATGTCCCGGAAGACGTCGACGAACTCGGTGCGCTCCTCGCCGGAGAGGTCGTCCCAGAAGGGGCCAAGCGCAACCTGGCCCATGGCGCGAAAGTCGATCACGCCGTTGATCAGCGTCTTCAACTCTTCGCGCTGCTCGGTCGTGTAGTCGTCTGTGCCCCGCAGAATGTCCTTGATCTGCTGGTCGCGCTCTTGCAGCATCGTGCGAATTTCCTGCGTGGTGGCCTGCCCCTGCGCCGCGGCCGGGGCCGGGCCGGACAGAAACAGAACCGCTGCCAGGAGGGCGGGAAGCAGAAGGGGAAGGCGGAAAGCGTAGCGCATGGTAAACACCCGTTTTGATCCAAAAGGGCCGAAGAGTCGGGGGTCCCGTTCTCTATCCGTTCTCCGTCGGCTGATCAGTTCGTCGATGAGGATGGGTCAAGAAGCGTGCCGCTGCGTGCACGGCTGGCCAGCGTTCCGGTTGCGTCCATCAGCTCCAGGACGGCGACGTTGTAGGCTTTTACCGCTTCGTAGTATCGGGCTTCGGCCTCCAGATTGGCACGCACCGCCTCGATGAGGTTTTCCGTGTCTCCGAAGCCGAGGTCGAAGTTGATCTGCTCGGTGCGGAGCCACTCGCCGGTCGTGGTAACGTCGCGATCGCGAGACGCCAGGTTCGTCTGGGCAACGAGGACGTCGCGGTAGGCCTGCTCGACCTCGAACCGAACGAGCTGCTGCGCCCCTTCCTGCTGATGGCGGACCTGGTTAACCCGGGCCTGGGCCTGTTCGACGCGGGCACGGGTCTGCAAGAAGTTTAGATTCATCTCGATGCCGAAGCCCGTCCGCGTCGTGTTGCCCCGAAAGGAGTCGCCGACGAACGCATTTTCCTGTCGGGGCCGCCCCGGAAGCGTGAAGCTGTATCCGTACGTGGCCTGAAAGCCCAGCTTCGGGTAGTAGTCCGACCGGGCAACGCGCACCTGGGCCCGGCGCGCCTTCAGCCCGGCCCGCGCCTGGCGGAGTTCCGGGCGGTTGCGCAGGGCGAGGTCGGTGTAGTAGGCGAGCGAATCGGGATGCATCGAGAAGTCGATCGGCTGCAGGTCGTCCGGGGCAGGGTCCACGACGACCCCCTCCGGCACCAGCAGCTGTCGCTGCAGGGCCGAGCGGGCCGTGGACTGCCGCTGGTCAATCTCGGTGTTGCGCCGGCGGTATTCCTCCTGGGTGAGGCGCAGCTCGAAGAGGTCGGCCTCTTCGTAGTCCTCAGCCCCTTCCTCTTTCATGCGCTGCAGCTCGTTCTCGGCGCGCTCGATCACGTCGCGGGTGCGCTCGGCCAAGCGGTCGAGCGCCCGGGTGAGCAGGACGTTGTAGTAGATCTCGCCGGTTCGCGTGGCCACGTCCAGTGCCTTCTGCTCGACCTCGGCCGTTTCGACGTCCACGGCGTGCCGGGCCGCGTCGATCTGGCCGGAGAGCTCCCCCCAGGTCCAGATCGGCTGGCGGGCGACGATGTTGGCCGACGTGAACGGGCGCAGGGAGGTCGGCGTCCAGTCGTTGGTCACGTCCGGGTTCAGGTAGAGCTGGTCGTCGGGCTGGCTGTTGCCGGAGGGGACGTTGAGACCGGGAGCGAATGAGTGGGCCGTGGTGAGGGATACATCCGTCAGGAACCGGCTGCGACGGGCTTCTCGGCTCTGCGCGGCCGCCCGGTCTCGCTCGGCCGCCCGGATGTCTACCTCCGGACTCGCTTCCAGCGCCTTCGCGATCGCCTCCTGTACGCCTACGCGCACGGTGTCGGCCGGCGACGGGGGTCGACCGTCGGGGGCGACCGAACGCCCGGTCGGTTGCGCCTGCGCGGCCGGCCCGAACAGGACCCCACCCAGCAGCAAGCTCGCAAAGGCAACAAGGCGTCGCACAAACACAATCGGGTCGTTCCATCAGAATGCGAGATCCGGCACGGCCCCGCGAGAGGCCCCGCGGCCGGCGCGGCACTCAACACGTAGCCGCGAAGGCAGCGACAAAGGTAACAGCCGATCGTCTGCAGGCGGAGGACGAAGACGGGTCGCGATCGGGTTTCGCGGTCTCTTCACCAAGACCGAACCGACGCGCGGCTCGAACCGTACAGGTGACACCGCGCAACCAGACGAAAGGGCTGGACGGAAGGGCCGGACGGGATGAGAGCCGGAACGGGGCGTCGGCCAATCGGTCGCCGCATCCGGGTGCACGGGCTGTTTCCGGGTACGGGCTGTGTCCGCGCGGCTCGGCTCGTGCGTTTTTGCTCCCCTACCGCCTCCTACGCCCGCCTGCCTACGCCTTTTCGCTTCGGCCTCCGTTCGCCTCGGCCTCCGTCCCCATGGGCGACGGGCCGGAAGCCCGCACCCAGGTGCGGCGGCGCGCATCCGCTTTCTGCTTCCCCGCTTTCTGCTTCCCCGACTTCTACTTCCCGACTTCTGTCTCGACCGCTATGCCCACCAACGGCCCCGTTCGACTCGGCGACGTGCTGGAGGAAGTCATCGACCGGCTCGGCGTCCGTCCCAAAATCAACGAAGCCCGCGTCGTCGAGGCCTGGCACACGCGTGCCGGCCCGAAGATCGAGGAGGTCACCACGTCGGCCTGGATGAAGGGGGCGACGCTGTTCGTCAAGATCTCGTCGGCCGCGTGGCGGCAGGAGCTGCACATGAACCGGCGCACGTGGGCCCGGCGCCTGAACGACGAGCTCGGCCAGGAGATCGTCGACGAGATCGTGTTTCGATGAGCGGAGGGTTGGTGCGCAAGGGAGTTGGTGTGCGGGGCCGCGCCCCGCGGGTTGTCGGGGGCCTGCCGGAGCCTTCGGGAGCCTTCGGAGTCCTGCTCCCCGGCCTTCTCTACCCGTCGAACCGGCGGAAGGCGACGGACGTGTTGTGCCCGCCGAAGCCGAACGCGTTGGAAAGCGCCACGCGGACGTCGCGCTCCTGCGGCTCGTTGAACGTGTAGTTCAGGTCGCAGTCCGGGTCCTTCTCCTCGAAGTTGATCGTCGGCGGGACGACGCCGTTGCGAACGGCCAGGATGGAGGCGATGGCCTCGACGGCGCCGGCGGCTCCAAGCAGGTGCCCGGTCATGCTCTTGGTGGAGGAGACGTTCATCTCGTAGGCGTGGTCGCCGAAGACCTGCTTGAGCGCTTTCGTTTCCGCCTCGTCGCCGAGGGGGGTCGACGTGCCGTGAGCGTTGATGTAATCGACGTCGGTCGCGTCGATCTGCGCATTTTCCAGCACGCGGCGGAGGGCCAGCTGCACGCCTCCGCCGTCGGGGTCGGGGGCGGTGAGGTGGTGGGCATCCGCCGACATCCCGACGCCGAGCACTTCGGCGTAGATGGGCGCGTCTCGCTTTCGGGCATGCTCCAGGCTCTCCACGATGAGCGCCCCGGCGCCCTCTCCCATCACGAACCCGTCCCGCCTGGCATCAAACGGACGGGAGGCGTGCTCCGGGTCGTCGGTTCGGGTGGAGAGCGCTCGCATCGAGGCGAACCCGGCCACGCCGAGCTTCGTGACGCAGGCATCGGTTCCGCCGCACACGGCCCGGTCCATGTCGCCTTCGCGGATCATCCGGTAGGCGTCTCCGATGTTGTGGTTGCCGGTGGCACAGGCGGAGACGACCGCGTGGTTCGGCCCGCGAAAGCCGTGCTGCATGGCGATCTGCCCGCTCGCGATGTCCGGGATGAGCATCGGGATGAAGAAGGGCGAGACCTTTCGCTCGCCGGTTTCCATGAAGAACTCGGCCTGGTTGCGAAACGTCTGCATCCCACCGATGCCGCTCCCGTACACGACGCCGGTTCGGTCTTTATCGCGCTGGGACATGTCGTCGCCCTCGAGGCCGGCGTCGCGGATCGCTGCATCGGCAGCGATAAGACCGTACTGGCAGAACGGGTCCATGCGACGAACCTGCTTGCGGTCCAGGTAGTCTTCCGCGTCGAAGTCTTTCAGTTGGCAGGCGAAGTCGACACGCAGGCCGTCGGTGTCGAACGACGTGATCGTCCGCGCCCCGCTCCGGCCGTTCATCATGCCGTCCCAGAACTCGTCGACGGTCAGACCGATGGGGGTGAGAGCTCCCATTCCCGTAACAACGACGCGTCGGTTGGTGTCAGCCATGGCAATCAGTCGCAGTTCATACTCAGCAAACCGTCGGCAGGGAGGCGTCGAGGGCGACGGTGTCGGCAAGATATGCACGACTTCGGGTTGCCCCCGGTTTCCCTGGCACTGCACGCCCGTTCGCATCCGCCTTTCGACGGCCGGCCTCCATTCCCTGCGTACCGGCAGCCCCCGGTGGTTTTGGAGGGAGGCTCGATTGGTTGTCGGTCGCGCTTGGTTGTCGGTCGCGCCGGGGTGTTGCACCGCGCCACGGTCGCGCCCTCTGCGGTCGTGATGCACGCGGGCGTGTCGCGCGGCCCAGGTCTTCGACGGCCGTGCGATGCCGGCCCGTGCCGCTCGGAGTCGATGCTACTGGGGCTTCGGTGCCGTCCGGTTTTCGGGATCCGTCCCGGCGTCACAGGCGCCCTTCAATAAGGAACCCGGCGAGCAGGCTCGCTGCTGCGAGGCTCGCCGGGAGCAGTGGGTACAGCGGTGGGGCTACGCGGTCTTCTCTTCCAGGTAATTCACGGCGTCCCCTACGGTGGCGATCTTCTCCGCCTCCTCGTCCGGGATCGTCAGGTCGAACTCCTTCTCGAACTCCATGATCAGCTCGACGGTGTCGAGAGAATCGGCGCCCAAGTCGTTGGTGAAGGAAGCGTCGGCCGACACGTCCGACTCGTCGACGCCGAGCTTCTCTACGATGATCGACTTGACGCTAGCTTCGATGTCACTGGCCATAACTGGCAGCCTCTTGGTTGATGGGATGAACAAAGTGTTCTGTGGCGTGCGAAGGATGCGCAGCTGCCCCGGCAGCCGGCTCGCGGCCGTCCGGGGCCGGTTCCGAGAGATCGGTCTCGGAAGGCCCGTTCGGCTGGTTGCATCCCGACGGAGAGTGCAGGCGGTTGATCCGCCGCAGGGGTCCCCTAGGTTTTCGAACGTCGAAAACTACAACGAGCCGTACGGAGAAGCAACGACGCCCGCCCCCTTGATGTAGACTTCGAAGACGCGTGACGCTAACTTCGCAGTTCGGTTCTCGGCGGGCGGTCGCTGCACCCAGTCGCTGCACCGGGTCGCCGCACCGGGTCGTCGCGCGAGCCGACGGCCGTCCGGCCGGTGCTGTCCCCGCCCCCGGCCGGCTACCGCACCCGCTGGATGCGGGCGATCTTTCCCGCTGCGTTGACGAAGAACCGGCGCGTTTGCGTCCGGGGGGAGGCCCGTTCTCTTCGGCCGGTCACCGTCAACGAGACGGTCACGGCCCCGCCCGCGCTGCCGGTCGCGTCGAGCCGGGCCTCCAGGTGCAGGGCCGGGGCCGACCGGTAGAGGGCCCGGAGCGACCGTCGCGCCGCCGCCCGGCCGGTGTAGGGCGCCGCACCGGCCGTCGCCGCCGCGCGCACGGTGTCGGCCAGGGCCGCAACCGCTCCGTCAACGTCGCGGGCGTTCATCGCGTTGATCCAGTGCCGCACCGCCTCCTCCGGGGTGCGGACGAGCAGATCTTCCGGCGCATACACCCGGCCGCTTTTCACGACGCGGTGGATCCGGGCAAGGGCGCGCACGTCTTCGGTCGGATCGGCGTTCACCACGAGGAGGTCGGCCGTCCTCCCCGCCTGAAGACGTCCACGGTCGTCGCGCCCCATGAGGCGGGCCCCGCCAACGGTAGCGGTGTGCAGGACCGCCTTCGGGGAGAGACCCGCGGCCTGCATGAGCCGCATCTCTCGGTGCAACGCCGGCCCGTGCGGCGTCCCGATGTTGCCTGCATCCGTTCCGGCAGCAAGAGCCGCCCCCGCCTCGTACAGGCGGCGGAGGTTGCGCATCGCGACCGTATCCGGAGCAACCTCCACCTTCCGGCGAATCCGTTGGGCGATGCCGGCGGGCACGAGCGAGTCGGGCAGCGTGTAGACGTCGAAGAGCGAGGCCACGACGTCCTTCTGCGCGATCCGATGCTCCACCGGCGTCAGGTCCAGTTCGCCGGCAAAGGTTTCTCGGTAGCGCTCGCGGACCATGAGGGTCGGAACGGTGAGGACGTCGTTCTCAACGACGAGGCGGATGAACGCATCGTCGATCGGGGCGTCGAAGACGCTGTGGACGAGGATGTCTGCCCCCGCCTCGACCGCCGCGCGAGCCGTTTCCAGTTGCGTCGCGTGCACGGCCACCCGGGTCTCGGCCGCCGCATCGACGACGGCCTCGACGACGGGCCGGTAGGCGCGGGGAGACGACCCCGACGGCACGATGTACCAGACCTTGATCAGGTCGACCCCGGCCGCCACCTGGCGGCGAACCTCTCTGCGAGCGGACTGCGGGGTCGTGATTTTCTTGATGGGTGGGTCGCCCTCCGACAGCGACGGGCGGGAAACGCTGGAAAGGAGCGGACCTGCCGTAACCACGGTCGGCGCCCGGGCCGTCGTATCGGCCCGGGCTCGCACGTCCAGGTTCCACATCGGCCCGCCCGCGTCGACCACCCCGGTGATGCCGCTGCGAAGATAGCGACGGAAGGTACCGGCCAGCCGACCGCGAATGCGGGCCTGCTCGCCGGCATACGACCGGACGGTCCGCAGGTCGAGGATGTCGGGCCGGGTGTAGAGGCCACCGCTTTGAAAGAAATGAATGTGCCCGTCGATCAGTCCCGGCACGACGTACGCTCCGTCCGCCTTCAGCGTGTCGGCATCGGCCGGCACTTCCACCTCGGAGGCTGCCCCCACCGCAGCGAGACGATCTCCGCGGATCACCACGACGCCGTTCGGCTGTGCGGGAGCGTCGGGATGTACGAGCGTCCCGCCGACGACAGCCAGCGGCCGCTCTGTGCGAGACGGCACCGTAGAATCCGGCCGCCCCACCGGTGCACCTGCGTCTGCCGCCCCCCTCCCGGCGGAACCCGAAGAGACAAAGAACAGAAGCGTGACAAACACGATCGCGGACAGGCGGTACGGCGGCATGTTGTGCATCCTAAAAATGCAGGGTGTACAGGATCCGTCCTTCCGTCTCGTGACGGGTCGCTGCCGGACGGTGGGTCACGGCCACAGGCCGGGGTCGCCCCACCGGTCTCGCCGCGCAGCCCCATCGGCATCGGCCGGGCACACCCGTGCGGTCGGTTTCGTATCCTTTCGTCGCAGCCGGACTCGACAACCGGGTACGGCACCGAAGCCCTTTTGCTCCGTTCAGGACGCCGAGCGCGCCGGTCTTCCGCTGCCGCCCCGGGCCGACCCACTCGGCGGCCGTGATGCTGGACGAGCCGACCTGCCGGTTCGGTTGACGCCCCTTCTTGAGGCCTGCGATTCATCCAGAGACGCCCGCCTTCGGCTGCGCTCTGCCTCTTCTGCCCCGCCTCCCACCGCCCCATGCCTCACGAAATCACCCTGAACATCGTTAACGGCGACCTTCGGTTGACGCTTCCGGAGGACGTGGTCGACCACATGCGGCTGGAGGATGGACAGCGCGTGCACCTCATCGAGACGTCGCAGGGGGTCCTGCTCGTTCCGTACGACGCTGATTTCGACGACGCCATGCAGATTTACGAAGACGGCGTTTCGACCTACAAGGACGCCCTGTGCACCCTGGCCGACACCCGTTCAACCTGACGATGCCTCAGTCTGACGATGCCTCAGTCTGACGACGCTTCAACCCGACGACGCTCGCCCTGACGACGCTTGACGTCAGGAGGCGCCTTTCCGGACCGCCCGGTGCCGCGATGCCGACGGCGTCCCCGCTCGGTCCGCCCCGCTTGGTTCTCCCCACCCGATACCGACCGGCCCATGCAGGAGCCCCGATGGATGACCCGTACGATGCTGGATGCCATCCATGCCGATCAACTGCGCCGGTTCGGCGGGCTTCCCGGCGTGCAGGCCGACGGACTCATTTCGCTGGCTCTCTCGCGCCCGCGAGACCGGTGGGAATCGGCCGAACAGCAGTACGTCGACCTCCCCCAACTGGCTGCCGCCTACGGCTATGCCCTGGCCAAGAACCAGGGCTACCGCGACGCCAACGACCGGGTTGCGTTCATGGCGATGTACGTCTTTCTCGGCATGAACGGCCAGCGCCTCGTCACCGACGTCGACCAGGTGGTGCCCCTCATGGATGCCGTCGCCAGCGGCGATCCGCAGGAACTCGCCACGTGGATTCGCGATCACACCGAACCGTGGGAGTGACAGGGATGCTTTGGAGGCGGGGAACGCTTTGGAGGCTTGGACGCTGGGGACGCTTTGGAGGCTGAGCAGCCATGGCTCAATGA
>CAKZLV010000234.1 GCA_937127285.1 uncultured Bacteroidota bacterium | reverse complement strand
GGGCGTTCGCGTCGGTTGTCCCTCCCTCTTGGTCTCCCTCCTCCGAGGGAGAGACGCGGCCCTACACGTTCTGCCGCAGGCAAAGGCGAGATGCCATCGACGAGAGGGGCGATGCATAAACCAAAGCAGAAACCTCCGCCCCTGCGTCCCTTCTCCAGAGGGAGACGGACAGGAAGAGGGGAGGGGGCAACCTGGTTGGTGTCAGGTGGCAGAACTGAAAGACACCCGCTCTGGTAGGCATCCACCTCCAACCTTCGAACCTTTCACCTCCACCGGTGACTCCTCCACGGGAAGCAGACATCCGGGCGCTCGCCGAGGTCCTCACGCTGTCTCGGCAGGGGGGCGCGACGAGCCGCACGCCGAGAACCGCATCACGGTCGACGAAGCGGACTTTCTCGCCGGTGGAGAAGCGGCTCCGGTTCGTTTTGACGACGCCCTTCGTCATCATCGTGCGCTTTGAGTAGTCGATGTTCACGTCAACGCGCACCAGTGTTCCACGCGCGGATACCTCCATCGCCTCGTCGAGGGCCCCCCGATGGCGGCGTCGTTCTCCATCGCCACAAAGTGGGCAACCACGGCATCCGCGACGCCTTCCACGCGAAAGTCGTTCAGTACGGTGCAGGTCTTTCGGTTCAGGGGAATGGATTGAAACTGCGAAATTTGCCTGAGCTCGCCGTCGTGAAAGACGAACACCATCACGCCGAGGTCGTGCGTGGCGGCGGTCAAGAGCTCCATCCCCGTCATCAGAAACGCCCCGTCGCCCACGACGGCCGCAACCTGCCGGTCCGGATTCGCGAACTTGGCACCGATGGCCGCGGGCACGCAGTAGCCCATGCAGTTGAAGTCGCTCGGCAAGATGAAGCCGCGCGGGCGCCGGCAGCACGTTCGTGCGGGCCGTCGTTTTTCGGAGCGTCTACCCGCCTGCGGCGATGGCGGCGCCGGCCAGACGCCCCGACAGCAGGCAGGTGCCGAGGAACGTACCTTCGAGGGAGCGGAGGCCGTGAATGCCGCCGCCCACCACCGCCGTGCTGCGAACGACCGAGTCCGGTATACCAGAATGACCTCGTTCCGAATGAAATGTGGATCCAGTGTGAAGGTAGGGCGAAACGGTCCGGGAATGCAACGCTGCGGTGAGGGCAGCAGGCCGGGATGGGGGCGGCCTCTGGATGGGGGCGGCATCCTCAGCCGATTGGCCGGGACGCTGCTCGTGCGAAATGGATTCCCCCGAAGAGCCGCGAGAGGACGGCTGGGAACATTGTTGCGTCGTTACACGGCAGCTTGAACGCGCGCCAAATACACTTCATTGCAGATAGAGCGATGGATCTGCGGCGATAGATCGTGCACGCTTGACTCGACCATGTTTACGGATCGCTCCTCCTGGTTTCGTCACAACCCGCCCCGGCACACCTACGGACTGGCGGTCGCGGACCTGACCGGGGAGGGGACGTTCTCGCTGATTACGGCCGGATACCGGGGGCCCAACCGCGTGCTGCGACCCACCGACGACGGCCTTGTTGACGTGGCCGGGGCCACCCTGGCCGATCGAGGGCGACAGGCCATTGGGGTTGCAGCGGCCGATGTGGACGGGGACGGTCGGGAGGAGATGTACGTTCTGAACACCGATTCCTTTGCCGGCCACAAGCGGTTTGCCGACCGTCTCTTCGACGCGCGACAGGGGGGCTGGGTCAATCTGTTCGACGATCCGGCAAACGCATCCGTGCGAAATCTCACTGCAGGACGCTCGGTGGCCTGCATCGACCGTGAAGGCAGTGGGCGATACGGGTTCTTCGTCGCCAATTATGGCGGACCGATGCGGTTGTACGAAACCGACGGCGCAAAGGGAGCGCTGGATGAGGTGGCGGCGGAGGTCGGGGTGGACTATACAACAGGGGGGCGCGGGGTCGTCTCGCTGCCCATCGTGTCGCCATGGATGGATCTGTTCTGCGTCAACGAGCGCGGCCCGAACTTTCTGTTTCGGAATCAAGGCGACGGCACGTTTGACGAAGTCGCCTGCCGGCACGGCGTGAGCGACCGGTACGAGCACGGGCGCGGGGTCGATGCGCTGGACACGGGCACCGGAGACGGCTTCGGGCTCGTCTACGGCAACTGGAAAGGCCGTCACCGCCTCCTCGTGCAACGGAACGACGGCACCTTTACCGACGCGGCACCGGAGGAAATGGCCCGTCCCTCCGGCGTTCGCAGTGTGATTGCGGCAGACTTCGACAATGACGGTCAAGAAGAAATCTTCTTCAACAACATCGACGAAGCCAATCGCCTCTTTGCTCGGCGGGACGGGCGGTGGACGGCGATCGATCCCGGGGAGGCGCGGGAACCGGCAGGGCGAGGAACCGGCGCTGCGGTCGCCGACCTCGACGGCGACGGATCCCTGGAACTGATCGTCGCCCACGGAGAAGTTTCTCCCCAGCCGCTGACGCTGTACGGCGGGCCGTCTACCGGCAACCACTACCTGCGGGTGCGCCCGACGACGACCTACGGTGCTCCCGCCCGGGGAGCTGTGGTGGCGTGTACGGCGGGCAACCGGACGCGCAGCCGCAGCATCGACGCCGGGAGCGCCTACCTGTGCCAGATGGAGCCGGTCGCGCACTTTGGGCTGGGACAGACGGACACGGTCGACGCGGTGCGCATTCGCTGGCCGGACGGCCGGACGCGAATCCTTGAGGGGCTGGATGCCGACCAGGACATCCGCGTCCCCCATCCCGACGCCGATGCAACCGACTCGCCATGACCCGGCACCCCGACCGGAAGCAAAGACGACGGGCAGCGCTGGTCGCCGCAGGCGAGCCGTGTCCCCAGCCGTTCGCTTCCGCTTCATTCCAACCGTGCTCCCTCCACCGTAGCCGCCGGACCGTTTCGGCATCGACCGTTCGTGCGTGCAAAACAGCCCCTCCGCCGCTCTCCCGGACCCCGATCCCGGACGGAAATACGCTGTGCTCATTTCGGGCTCTCCCCGCACGGGAGGTTCTCGCCCGAAGCCCCGCCCTCTCGGGAAAATCCTGAATCGAGTTCAGGGGGGACGGGCGTGAATGAGGATGTTTCGCTCCGGACGCTGGAAAAATCGTCCGGTGCCTAGACCTCAACCTTTACTTTAAGCCGAGCGAATTGCATTCTAAAGCAAAAGGGAGACGAAGTAGGCTCCGGTGCCGGGCGGTCTCCGCCGCGGGGAGGGTCGCGAGACGGTTTACAGAATCCTCCGGGACGCGTATCCTCCATCCCTCCCCTCATTTCCATTCGATGAGCAGGGACCCGCTTTTCTTCCTCGCCACGGACGCACTGCCTGCCATGGTTGGACGGATCGATTCTCGCATCAAGGGTCTTTGGACGAGCCTTTGGAGGGGGCATTGGTGGATCGGACTCGTCGTCCTCGGTGCGGGGTTGTGCACGGCCGTGCCGGCTGATGCTCGTCCGCAGGTGACCGAAGTGGCGCTCACTGCCCGCTCCGACGGCGGCGGATACGTCGTTCGCGTTCGCTCCACAGAGCGGATCGAAACGTACGGCATGCCGCGCAGGGTGGGCGAGCGCGAGTTGAAGTGGGTGCTGTATCGAGCCGGGCTCCACCGCAACTTCCAGTCCGACCCGGCCGAGGGACTGGTTTCCGGATACACGGTCCGGCGGCAGGGCGACAACGTCGTCCTCCGGTTTCAGTTGTCCCCGGGCCCATCCATCGAGTCGAGCGCCTACCGCGACGGGGCCTCGAGCGATTTGCTCTTGAACCTCGCCGTTTCCGGCGGCGATCGCCCGGTGGCCCGTTCCGATGCGCCGCGTGCGATGCCCCGACCCGCAGCCACCGGGCAGGCCTCGTCCGGCGACGCGTCGGCGCCCGGTCGCTCCACGCCGGCGTCGGAGGGGGCCTCGAAGGAGGCGCGCGAGCGCTGGACGCTCGACACCATCGTGATTGATCCAGGTCATGGAGGCAAGGACCCCGGCGCCCGGGCGAACGGACTGAACGAGAAGGACCTCGTCCTCGACGTTGCGCTCCAGCTTGGCGATTACGTCGAGGAGAAGCTCGGCATCAACGTCGTCTACACGCGTAAGTCCGACCAATTCATCGAGCTGGAGGAGCGAGGCCACATCGCCAACCGGGTCGGGGCGAAGCTCTTCGTCTCCATCCACATCAACGCCGCCCGGGCCCGCTCGGCCCGCGGCACGGAGACCTTCTTCCTGGGGCCGCACAAGTCGGAGGCCGCCCGCAGGGTGATGGAGCGAGAGAACAGTGTGATCAAGTACGAGGAGAATACGCAGGTCTACGAAGACTACGACAAGGAGGCGCTCGTGCGGCAGACGCTTACGCAGAGCGCCTACATGCGCCAGAGCGAAAAACTGGCGTCCCTCATCGAAGACCAGTTCAAAAACCGGGTGCACCGCCGCAGCCGCGGCGTCCATCAAGCCGGGTTCTATGTGCTATGGGGAGCCTCCATGCCCGCCGTGCTCGTCGAGCTCGGGTTTTTGACCAACCCCACGGAAGCGCGATTTTTGAGGAGCGACCGGGGGAAGACGTACATGGCCAGCGCGCTCTTCCGCGCGATCCGCAACTACAAGCAAGAGTACGAGAAGGGCATCAAGCCCACGGCTGTGAGTAAGTAGCGCCGGCGGAGAGTGCGAACCGTGATGACCGGAAGGCCGGACTCGTAGGCAGGACCGCCGACGGCGGACGGCCGGCTGCCGTCTTCCACACATGCCCCGAACGCTGTTCGGCGCACTCCTTGCATCGAAACGAGACGCTGCGTCTGGGAGCGACGGATCGCTTCCTGTTTCCTCGCGCAGCCGGTTGCTTCGCACAGCCGGTTGCTTCGCGCAGCCGGTTGCGGTTCGGGCTGCGGCCGTCGCGTGACGTTCGTGGCCGCGGCGGCGGCCTTCGTTCCCCCTCTGTTTTTGCTCCCATCACCGACCGTTCCATGACCCGCCTTCGCCGCACACTTCCCGTCGTTCTCTTCGGTGCACTCGTTCTCCTCATCGGCGGCTGCGATTCAGCGGGAACCGGAGGGGGGGACGACACCATCACCCTCAACGAGAACTCGGGGCTCGACCCGGTTCCGTACGTTCTTTCGTACTCGGAAGGAGATTATCAAAACGGAGAAGTCGTCGTGACGGCCGGTGCCCAGACCCCTCTGGGAGGCCGACTGCAGGACCTCGGGTACCGTCCGTCGGACGTGACGTCGGCGCAGATTACAGCCGTCACCATCCTGCGGCGCTCTCCCGGAACGGCGGCCGTGCCGACGCAGAAGGTATTTCCGTACCTTTCTCGCGCCGAGCTGTACCTGGGCGGGGCCGACGGCGTACGCGTTGCATCGCGAGAGCCCGTTCCCACTCCGGATCGGCTCGAGCCCGTCACCATGGACCTCGACAACGAGGCCGGCGACGTGACCTCCTTCGTCCGGAACGAAACCACGGCCGCAACGCTTCGCCTCCAACTCGATACCCCTGCTGACATCGGCGGGGCCGGCGAGACCGACGAGATCGAGGTGGAGACTACCTACAGCGTCACGGTTCCGCTGAACTGATGCCGCGCCCCGGGATGCGTCAGCGCTTCGCGATGCAGGAGACTTCCACGCGGGCGTTTCGGGGGAGGGCGGCGACCTGAACCGCCTGTCGGGCCGGCGGCCGCTCGTTGAAGTACCGGGCGTACACCTCGTTGACCTGGGCGTAGTCGTTCACGTCGGTCAAGAAGACCTCACATCGCACCACGTTCTCAAACGCCATGCTGGCGGCCTTCAGAACCGCTCCCACGTTGTCGAGCACCCGCTCGGTTTCCTCCTCGATCGTCCCGTCGATCATGCTCCCTGTCTCCGGGTCGATGGCGATTTGCCCGGAGACGTACAGCGTGTCGTTGTGCAGAACGCCCTGACTGTAAGGACCAATGGCCGACGGGGCAAGCGGGGTCTTGACGGTACTGCGCGAGGAAGAACCGGACATGGGGACGCGGAGGACGGAGATTGGCAGCGACAAGCAGTGTACAACATCCATCTACCCGCTGCCTCGTACAAGCGAATATTGTCTTAAGAGTCCCTCCGTGAATTTCTGGGCGTCTCCCGGCGGGCCGCTCCCGGCCGCGCCGGCCGCACGAACCGCCTGCACGGGTCCGCGTCGGGGAACGGAGATGCAAAGTCCGCCGTTTAGAATTTTCTGGCGGACGACTCGTCCGTCACCCATCCACCGTCTGGCACGAGCAGCAACCGAGACCACCATGAGCAGAAAGGGACGCGTACTGGTCGCCATGAGCGGCGGCGTGGATTCGTCGGTCACCGCCGTGCTGCTGGCCGAGCGAGGCTACGAAGTCGTCGGCATCACGATGAAGACGTGGGACTACTCCACGAGCGGCGGGCGCGACGGCAAAGAGGTGGGCTGCTGCTCCCTCGAGTCGATGAACGATGCGCGCGCCATCGCGATGAAGCACGACTTCACGCACTTCATCGTGGATATCCGGGAGGAGTTCGGCGACTGGGTGATCGAGCGGTTTACCGACGACTACCTCTCCGGGCGCACGCCCAACCCGTGCGTGCTCTGCAATACCCACATCAAGTGGGCGGCTCTGCTGCGCCGGGCCGACGACCTGGACTGCGAGTACATCGCGACCGGCCACTACGCGAACGTCCGCCACGACGAGGATCGGGACCGCTACGTCCTCAGCCGCGGGCAAGACCGCAACAAGGACCAGAGCTACGCCCTCTGGGGCCTTCCGCAGGAGCACCTCGCCCGGTCGATCTTTCCGCTGGGTGAGTACACCAAGCCGGAAATCCGCGAGATGGCCTCCGACTTCGGCCTCGACCGCGTGGCCGACAAGCCCGACTCCTACGAGATCTGCTTCATCCCCGACAACGACTACGGCCGCTTCCTCAAAGACCGCGTCGACGGCCTCGAAGAAGAAGTGAGCGGCGGAAAGTTCGTTCTGAAAGACGGCACGGTTGTGGGCGAGCACGACGGCTATCCGTTCTACACGATCGGGCAGCGCCGCGGCCTCGACCTCGCCCTCGGCGAGCGCGTCTACGTAACCGACATCGACCCCGATACGAACACGATCACCGTCGGGCCGAAAGAGGACCTGATGCAGCAAACCCTCACGGCCCACGAAATCAATCTGGTCAAGTACCCGACGATCGACGAGGAGCGCCCCGCCTGGGGGACCATCCGCTACAACGACGACGGCGCCGGCTGTCTGGCCTGGCAGCCCGACGGCGATACCCTGAAGGTCGCCTTCGCCGAGCCCCGCCGCGCCATCACGCCCGGACAGAGCGTCGTGCTCTACGAAGACGACGACGTGCTGGGCGGCGGATGGATCCACGAGGTCGGCGGCGAGGCCGGAGACGGGGCCGCCGAGCGTGCCCCGGACGTCCTGGCGTCGGAGGTCGGCATCCTCACCGACGACGCCGAACCGGCGGACCCGGCCGTCGGCGCATGAGCGGAGTTGGCGCATGAGCGGCTGTGCACACGCCGCCCCGTCGTGCACGCAGGCAGTCACGCACGCAGGCAGTCACGGGCGCGCGATGTGGGCGCGGGGGGATCGACGGCGGGCGGGCTACGCCGACCGCTTCGGTCCCTCCGCCTCGGGAGAGGCCGACGGCGGCGGAGAACTCGCGCCGTCAACCTCCACAACCTCGCACATCGCATGCAGGCGCGACACCGTCCGCCGAAACTTTTCCGCCACCGCCCGGGCCACCCCTGCATGGGCTTCCGGGTCGAACCAGGCATCCGGCGGGGCCGGTGCTGAAAAGAACAGCGCCGGGGGGTCCGGATGGAGGTACAGGGCGTCGACAATGCGGAGAAGCCGGAGCGCGTCGTCCGTCTGCGCCACGTCGACGCCGGCCACGAAGAGCGCCTCGAGCCGGCTGAGTTGCTCGACCAGCCGCTCGTGGGCGGTGTCGGTGGCGGCCGTTAAGAGGTCGTCGAATGTCCACCAGACGGACGGCCCCGCGTGTGCTTCGTAGGCGTCCTGCAGAGCCGCCGATGCGTTTGGCTCGGGACCGACCCACCCGCGTCCCGGTCGATCGCGGGCGTGGGCTCGCCGGTGGTCGGGTCCCCGAACGAGGGCGACGCGGTAGTGCGCCCGGAACTGCTCGTGCAGAAACCGCCGGAAGCGATCCGGGCCGAACTGGTTGGACAGAAACTGGTCGGGTTCGACGTTGCTCGTTGCCAGCAGAGGAACGTTGCGCTCTTGGAGCGTCCGAAAGATGCGCACGAGGCGCACCTCGTTGGCCGGGTCGTCGATTTCGACTTCGTCGAGGCAGCACGCGTCGAAGCGGTCGGCCAGGGCGTTCGCGAGGTCGTGCGGCGGCTCGGTGTGCCGAAAAAGATCGCTCGAGTGCACGAACGCGCAGGCGACGTCGGGCGTCAGAGCCTGATACATCGCGGCCAGGAGGTGCGTTTTTCCCGTCCCCACCGGACCGACCAGATACAGCCCGTGAAAAGAGTCCGTCGCCGCCAGACCCAGCGCCCGGCGGATGCGCTCCGCGAACGACGGGCGCGAGCGAATCGTCGTCACGACGTCGCGGCTGATGCGGAGGGCCGCCTGCTGGCTCGGGGTTTGTGCCCGGTAGACGTCGAACGTGGCGTGGCGAAAGCGGTCGGGCAGGGAGGCATCCATTGATACAACCATCGATACAACGGCTGTCGATCAGCCGATCGATCTGCGGAGAGACACGAACGGAGAAGCACCCACAGAGAAGCACGGGCCAAGAAGCACGAGCCGAGAAGCCCTGACAAGAGGCGAGGGCGGGGGCGTCCAGCTTCATCGCGAACAACGAGATGGAACACATAATTTCGTCTGGGGATTCAATCCGTTGGACATCGTTTCCTCTTCATCATTGACGGAGCGTCTACAGGTCAAGCGGAAAAAGCCGCTGGCCCTGCCGCGCACGTGAGTACATAGCGTATGCACCGGACAGACTTAACGCGGATCGACGACTTTACGTGGGAAGTCCCGGAGTCTTTCCGAGAGGGCATGCGCGTGCCCGTACGCATCATCGCCAATGAAGAGCTGATTGACGACATTTTAGCCGGTGAGGCGTGCGAGCAGGCGATTCAGACGGCGATGCTACCCGGGCTGGTCGGGCATCTCGTCGTGATGCCGGACGTTTACAGCGGTCAGGGAGCGCCCGTCGGCATCGTGGCGGTTTCAAAGTGGCCCGTCGGAGCGATCGCGCCGGGAGCGATCGGGCACGACATCAACACGGGCGTGCGCCTGCTCGGCTCCAACATCCGCGTCGACCAGGTGGAAGATGCGTTCGATGACCTGGCGGACCGGTTGCAGGAGCGGATTCCGTGCGGTGTCGATGCGGAGGGATCGATTCAGCTGGCGAAGAGCGAGGTCGACCACGTCGCCCAGTCCGGCGCTCAGTGGGCGCTTCGCAAAGACATGGCTCAGCAGGACGATCTCGTCCGCGCCGAAGAAGGAGGCCGCCTCAACGAGGCCGAGCCCTCGAAGGTGAGCGACGTGGCGCAATCGCTCGGCGCCCAGCAACTCGGCACGCTCGGCGGCGGCGAGCACTTCATCGAGATTCTCGCCGTGGAGGAAGTTTTCAACCGGGCGGCGGCCCTTACCATGGGGCTGAAGGAGGGAACGCTCGTGGCCCAGATCCACTGCGGGTCGCGCGGGTACGGCCGGCAGGTCTGCGCCGACTACATCGAGCGGTTTCAGGAGGTCGGGCACGACTACGACATCACCCCGCCGAACCCGAACCTCGCCTGCGTTCCGCTGGAGTCTTCGGAAGCCGAGGACTACATGGGGGCGATGCGCGCGGCGGCCAACTATGCCTACGCCAACCGGCAGGTGCTCGCGCACCGCGTGCGGGAGGTCTTCGACGACGTGCTGGACGGCATGGGCGACCGCCTCAAGACCGTCTACGATGTCGCGCACAACCTCGGCCAGATCGAGATGCACCAGGTGGAGGGCAAGCACATGCGGTGCTACGTTCACCGCAAGGGAGCCGCGCGCGCCTTCGGGCCGGGCACGCCGGGCATCTCGCTCCCGTACCGGGCGCTGGGGCAGCCCGTTCTGGTCCCGGGGAGCATGGGGGAGACGTCCTGGGTGATGCTCGCCACCCGCAACGCCATGCAGAAGAGCTTCGGATCTGCCTGCCACGGAGCGGGCCGCACGATGAGCCGCCACGAGGCCAATCATCAGGCCGACGAGGTGGCGCTCGACGAAAGTCTGGAGGAGAAAGGCATCCGGGTGCGTTCGTCCAGCAGCGGGGAGAGCAGCGCGTCGACCGGCGGGGTGCAGCTCAAGGAAAACATCGACGCGGTCGTCGAGACCGTCGCCGGAGCGGATCTCGCCAGCAAGGTGGCCCGCCTGAAGCCGCTCGCCGTCGTTCACGGCTGAGACGGGTCGGTTGTGCCGACGGAAATCGTTCCACGACCTTTACAGCCGCAACGGCATGGCCGGGGCACACGCCCCGGGTCCCGTGGTTCGGTGCTACACGGTCGGCTGATGCCGCGCACTCCGTGCGCCTGTCCCGCAGCACGCGCCGCCCGCGAACTGGTAGCAACCTGCACGGGCGCGACCGCACGAGCCTGTACGTGCCGCGCGGTCAGCACGCCGTACAGCCAGCATCCGGTGCGGCCAACGTTCGGTGCAGTCAACGAGAGCGTCGAACCGACCCTGTCGGCAACCGCTCAGCGACAACCGCCTCCGCAGCCGCCACCGGACCCCCCCCGGTCGCCCAAACGACCGGCTCGGTACCCTTCTGCACGCGACCCTCTCGGATCCATGGATCAGAATGCCAACTCCCCGCGCCTTCTCGTCGTCGAAGACGACAGCGAGATGAGCACGAGCCTGATGCTCTACCTGGAGTCGGAAGGCTACACCGTGACGCTCGCCGAAAACGGCGAAACCGGGCGCGAAGAGGCAACGCGGCTTCCCGGGTACGACCTCATCGTCCTGGATGCCAAGCTCCCGGACCGGAGCGGGTTTGAAGTCCTTCGGCGCGCGCGATCGGAAGGCGTGCGCACGCCGGTTCTGATGCTTACCGGCCTCGGCGACCACGAGCACAAGATGCGCGGGTTTCAGCTCGGGGCGGATGACTACCTGACGAAACCGTTCGAAACCGACGAGCTCGTGGCCCGGATCGACGCGCTCCTGCGCCGCGAAGCGGAGGCCTTTGAAGAGGACGGGACCTTCCGCGTCGGCGGCCTGGAGGTCGACATCGACGAAGAAACTGTCACGCGCGACGGCGAGACGGTGAGCCTGACCGACCTGGAGTACGCCCTCCTCGAATATCTCCTGCGCCGGCGGGGGCGCACGGCCACCCGCGAGCAGATTCTGCGCGACGTGTGGGACCTGCCCGCCAACGTTGAAACCCGTACGATCGACCGGCACGTGAACGCCCTCCGCGACGTCATGGACGGCGACGACGAAGAGAGCTGGGCCATTCAGAGCGTATACGGCATCGGTTACAAACTGGTCGGCGCCGAGCGCATCGACGAGCAGGCAGGAGACGAAACCCCGGCCAACGAGGCATCCGAAACCGGCGAGGCGGCTGCGTAGACCGATGTCACGCCCGAGAGGAGAAAGAAAGGGGCATCCGGCCTGCTTCCTCGACTCCCACGGAGACCTCTGGAAAAACCGAAAGCGGGCGACGCGCAGAAGACCTGCCGCGTCGCCCGTTTTTGATTGACCCGGCCGAAGCGGCCGGCCCCCCGCAGATCCAGAAGGGAGAGGCTCCGACGGAAGACGCGGAGTACGGCCCCCGCCCCCACCAGTTGGCACCCGCCTTCGCTGCGAGCCGCGCTAGTTGTCCTCAAACCGGTAGCCGATCCCGTAGACGGTTTCGATGTAGGTGGGTGCGGAGGGATCGGGTTCGATTTTCTTTCGGACGGAGGCCATGTGGCGATCGATGGTGCGGGTGATGATGTTTTCATCGATGCCCCACACGTCGCGCAGGAGTTGCTTCCGCGTCACCGTGCGGCCCTTGTGCTGGATCAGATACCGCAGAATATCGAACTCCAGCGCCGTGAAGCTGATCTCCTCGTCTCCCCGGTAGGCCTCGTGGGTGGTGAAGTTGACCTCTACGTCCCCGATCTCGTATACGTCCATCGGTGCCTCGGACGGCGGCATGGTGCGTTGCAGGATGGCCTTGACGCGGGCGGCCAGTTCCTCCACGTTGAACGGTTTCGTGATGTAATCGTCCGCGCCCAGCCCGAAGCCCTTGAGTTTCGACTCCTGCTCACCGCGGGCCGTAATCATAAGCACCGGAGCACTGAACCCCATCTCCTGCGACTCTCGAAGCACCTCGAACCCGTCCTTCTTCGGGAGCATCACGTCGAGGAGAACGACGTCGCAGGCGTCCATCGACTTCATCTTCTCCAGCGCCTCCTCTCCATCCTCGGCCGTCTCCACTTCGTACTCCTCCAACTGAAAGTACTCCTGGAGGCCCATCAGGATGTCCGGGTCATCCTCTACGATGAGCATGTGATAGGTGCGGTCCGTGGTCTTCGGCATGTTGTGGCTGTCGGTTGGTCGGGCAACGGCGGAAAGGTGCAAAACGCGTTCGATGCGGTGGGCCCAATATAGGGATCCCGTGTGAGCATCCAAACCTGCGAGCGAATCGATTGATTGCATCGCTTCCGATACGTCTCGCCTCCAGGCGCAGGCCGGTCGCCGACGGACGCACGGCGCGCGGGAGACCGGGTCGTTGACATTGGGGACGTCGCGAAATATATTTCACATTTGATTCGCGCTGTACACGCCCTTTCGGTCGCATCTGCTAGCGTCGTCGCATGATCCGCGCTCTCCTCATTCTTCTGGCCGCGCTGGTTGCCGTTCTGGCCTTTGTGCTGGACCGGCCCCTTCTCTATGCCGCGGCCGGCGGTGCGCTCATCGCAGCCCTGGCCCTGGTGGTCCGGCGCGTCCTGTCTACGTCTCGCCGCAACGACGAGCGCCGCTCTCGCTCGGGCGACCGCGAGGAGCCGATGGAAAACCTCGGAATCATGGAGGTGCGGCCCCAAGAACGCGGCAAGCCGGACCCGGGCGGCTCGTCGCAAGGCGGACGCGGCTCCTCCCCTGCCGGCACCGGTGAGGAGCCCGCGGCGGCGGATCGGCGCGCCTCGACGGCTCCCGGCGACGGCCCCTCGCCCGAACCCGCCCCGTCCGCAACCGGCGGCGCCTCCGCAGAGGATGCGCCCGGCGACGCCTCCTCGCCGCCCTCCGCCGACGCGCCGTCCTCTGCGAAGGCCCCTACATCCGACGGGGCGCCTGCCTCCCGCGAAGCAGAGCGAGGCTCGTCGGGCGACCCCGACCCGAACGCCCGGCCGGACGCCCCCCTGTCTCCGGACCCCTCTCCCTCGTCGAATGGAACCTCTCGTGCCGAATCGGATCCGCCCGCTCCGGCCTCCGACGGGCCGCCGTCGGCCGGTGAGGCGTCCACCCCGGTGACGACGACGCCGGTGGAGGCAGCGCCCGTCCTCGCCCCCTACACGGCCTCCATCCGGGCCGCTCTCGGCGCGCGCACGGTGTGCGTGCTCGTTCAGGAAGACGTGCTGCTCGAGTACGAGATCCGATCGATCGCCAGCACGGATTCGAACGTGCGGACGTCGGGAATCTTCTCGACGCGAGATCCCCTCCTCACCGCCACCATGACGCAGCAGCCGGTGACGATCCGGCCGGTCGACGGGGAAGAAGCCGTCTCCGAGTACCTGAAATACTACCGCTCTCCGGCACCGGTCGATCACGTCGCCCTCGCCCCGGTGCGTCGACCGGACGACCCCTCGGCCTACTTTCTGCTTGCCGACGCCGGCGCGCCGGTTAACCTCGACACGACGGAAGCACGAACCCTGCTGGAGCACTTCGCGCAAACGCTGGCCTTGATCCTCGATGCCGACCACGTGGGCGCGACGCCGGAAGAGGGCTCGGCGACGGTGTCGCATCCGGCCGATGCGGCAGACCGTCGCTCCGCCCCGACACGGCAGCCGACAACCGCCTCCGAAGCCGCCGCGGCCGAGAAAGCGGCCGCGGCCGAAGCCTCCCGGGAGGCTCCCCGTCCGCGCCGAGAAATCGTGGCGGAGGAGATGCAGGCGGCCGACGCGGCGCAGGAGCCGCTCGCCCTCGTTCTCGTTCACCTCAACCGGGCACAGCGGCTCGCCCAGGAGGGCGACGACGTGGTGGCCGCCGGCGAGCGGCGGCTGCGCGCGCGACTGGAAGATGCCGCTCCGGGAGCCCGCGTGACCCGGTTCGGCGAGCTCACCTACGGGGTCTTTTACCGCGGAGACGTGGGCGAGGTCGAGCCGTGGGCGGCCGACCTGCAGCGCGAACTGGGCGACGAAACCGGCATCCTGGAGGGGGGCGTCAGTATCGGCATCGCCATGCGCTCGCGCCGCCACGACGGCGACCCAGAGTCCTTCCGGGGGGATGCGACGGAGGCTCTCCGGCAGGCCTACGAATCCGGGGCCGCTACGATCATCGAGTAGTCCGTCCAGTCGAGCCGGGTGATCGGTCGTCCCGGCCAAACGTCGTCGGGAGCGGACTCGCCCCGCTCTCGTCTCGTTTTCCTCTCCTCCCGCTCACTCCCTCGCCTCGTCTTCGATTTTCGCCCCGATCCCGACAGCCATGAGCACCGCACCGCGCATCACTCACGTGTCCTGGGGACGCCTGGAGGTGGAGGGGCGGGAGGCGCCGTTTAAAGACGCGAAGCTGTTTCCCGGCGGGGCGCGTGCGTGGGACTGGAACGAGACCGGTACCTCCCACACGCCGGGCATTCAGCCGGCCGACGTCCGCGAACTCCTCGATCACGGCGCCGAGGTCGTCGTCCTGTCGCAGGGCATGAACCGGCGGCTACAAGTCACGTCCGAAACCCTCGATCTGCTCAACGAGCGAGGTGTCGAGGTACGGGTGGCGTCGACGGACGATGCCGTGGAGGCGTACAACGACCTGGTCGATGAGGGGCGCGCCGTCGGCGGTCTCTTCCACTCCACCTGTTGAGTCCGATCCGGTTGAGTCCGATCCGGCAAGAGCCATCCGGCTACGGGGTCTGGCGGCTTGCCTGTTGCAGGGCGCCGTAGGCATCGACGACGGCTCCGGTACGAGAGAGGTCCCGGAAGAGCACGGTCTGGTCGCTGCCCGGCCGCAGAACGCGCCGGTCGCCGTAGCGGGTGGCCGACTCGAGGACGATCGTTCGCACCTGCTTCGCCGTCAGGGCGGGATAGTGGGACCAGAGCAGGGCAGCCAGGCCGGTCACCATCGGCGCGGCCATGCTGGTTCCGTCGTTGCGCTCGTACTGGTTGCCGGGAACGGTGGAGTAGATCGACGCGCCCGGCGCAAACACGTCGACCGTCTCGTCGCCGTAATTGCTGAAGGGGGCCGGCAACTGCTCGCCCCCCTTCCAGGAGGCAGCCCCCACCTCGATCCAGAGATCGGCTGTTTCCCCGCTGTCGAGCCGGTCGGTCGGGAAGTTGTGGTTGGCGCTCGAGTCGACGTCCACCCCGTCATTGCCGGCTGCGTGCACCATCAAGACGCCGAGCGAGTCGGCATAGCGTACGGCGTCGTCGACCACCTCTTTGTAGGGGGAGTAGGACTTTCCGAAGCTCATGTTGATGATGTCCGCACCGTTGTCGGCCGCGTATCGAATGGCGTTGGCGACGTCCTTATCGCGCTCATCGCCGTTCGGAACGGTGCGCACGGACATGATGCGGACCGCGGTGGCAACGCCGTCCATGCCGACGTCGTTACCGCGCACCGCAGCAACGATGCCGGCTACGTGCGTCCCGTGACTGGCGTCGGGGCCGGTGACGTCGTTGTTGCCGTAGATTCGCTCGCGCTTGTCGTCGTAGTCGTCCTGTACGATCGGGCGCGGGTCGAACTCCGGGTTGAGCTTGTACTCGACCTTCTTTTTCAGGTAGTCGTGGTAGTCTCGGATGTCCTCGGGGCTCAGGCCCTGCCGGTAGAAGTAGAGGAGAATGTCCCGTGCCTGCTGCACGCGCTGCTTGGGAGAGGCGACCTCCGAGACCGTCTCCTGCGTCAGGGAATCCCTGTTCAGGTGGTCTCGCAGGAGGCGCTGAGAGAACTGGACGGCATCGCGGGCACTCTTGACGTTTTGCAGCTCCTGCTTGGCCGACTGCCGCTGCTCCTGGAAATCGGCCCGGATCGTTTGGTAGCGTTCGTAGGCGTCTCGATTTTCCGGCGGGATGGACGCAGCGTCCCGGTCGGCGAAGCGCTGGCGCAGCTTCACGTAGAGGCGCGTCACCTCGTAGGTATCGTTGTCGACGTTCGTCCCGTCCGGGCCCCCAATGAAGTTCCAGCCATGGACGTCGTCGACGTAGCCGTTGCCGTCGTCGTCCACGCCGTTGTCGGGGGTTTCGTCCTCGTTGACCCAGATGCGGCCCTGCAGGTCTTCGTGGGTGATGTCGACGCCGGAGTCGAGGATGGCGACGACCACGGTGTCCTTCGGCGTGCGGTCCGCCAGGAGGTCCTCGTAGGCCCGGTCGGTGCCCAGGCCGGGGGCCGAGCCCGATGCGGCCCGCTCATGAAACCAGTCGACGGCGGCCGACCCGGCGGTCGCGGCGTCGGAGGTCGGCGTGGCCGGGTCGGCCTCTGGGGCTGGCTCGTCGGCGGACGAGCGGGACTCCGGGGCCGGCCCGCCCGGCGTCGACGCGGGGGCGGTGGTGTCGTCCTCGACGGAGGAATCCGCCGGAGCGGAGGCGTCCGATGACGCGGACGGACCGGAGGCGGCGCATCCGGCAACGGTGAAGAAAAGAAGCAGGGCGAGGACGGAGCGGAGCGTCTTCATGTCCGGGCAGCGAGAAAAGAAACAGCGGGAGACGAACAACCGGCGCAGAGGCCGATCGGGCGGCAACGGGGCCAGGCAACAACCGGCCAGGCAGCAACCGGCCAGGCAACAACCGGCTAGGCAACAACCGGTCCGGAGAGGTCCTGCTTCAGTTCCGGCGGGAGGCCGAAGTACTCATCGCGGAATCCCCCCAGTTCGTCGAGGGTCTCGTTGGAGAGAAGACCGGTGAGGTCGTCCATGGCGGTGCCACCGATGACGACGGGGAGGTGGGTCAGCACCAGTTCGTCCCCCACGCAATGCCCCAGCACCTGATACTCGTCCAGGTCGTCAACAGGGGTTCCGTGAACGACGCAGGTGTCGAGCCAGTCGTCGACGTCCACCGGGGGAGACCCGGTGGCAGGGGGGTGCAAGCGCGCGTCATTCGGCGGGTCAGCGTCTTCGCCCGCGTGGTCGGCAGGCGACTGGGGGGCGAACAGGCGGGCGGCGCGCTCGGGCAGATCGACGTGCTCGTCGAAGTAGTCCTCGCAGCGCGTGCGGGAGAGATCCGAGAAGGACTCGACGATTTCGAGGTGGCAGGACAGGCAGATCGCGTACTCGAACACCGTTTCGCGGACGTCGAACTCGTCGAACTGCCGGAAGGCTTTCTCGACCAAGTACTCGGTCGATCCGTCCCGCAGCGCCTTCTCGCAAACGAGGCACTCGTCGAACGGAGCCTCGCGCTCTTCGGAGTGAAAGATCGCCGGGACGGGGATACGAATCGGGAGCACGGGGGGCGGGTTGCTTAGGGAAAGAGCTGCAGGGCCGTCGAGGCGGGGTGTCGGACGAGTACGATGAGTGGAAGAGAGAAGTTCGTCGGAAACCGCCGCTCGCACCGGCTTCTGCCGAGAGCAGCGGCGCGTTGGCCGACGCGACCACGACCGTCTGGATCGAACGTCCTTCATCCGGACGGCCAGTCCGCCCCGACGATTCGGGCCCGCGGCGTCATCCCGTCCGCCGCGTCTTCGCGCCGGGGCACGCGCTCCCGCTGGGGGCGGGGCTTGCCGGCGAGGGCGCTGCGCTCACGCCCGCTGCCGTGGGGCTACTCGGCATCGGAGAAGTCGCGATGGCCGAAGTAGTGAAGAACGTACTTGATCTTGGAGGCCTTCGCAGGGCCGAAGCCGGGAAGCTTCTTCAGTCGCTTCTCGATGGTCGAGAGGTCGGCGCCGTCATTCCAGAGGTTGGCGGCATTTCCGTCGTACTCGTCCGCCAGAATGCCGGCCACCTTCTGCGTGTTCTCCGCCATCTTGTTCGTAAAGCGGTGAACCGCCGGCTTTTCGGCAAAGAGATCTTGGAACTCGTCGAAGTCCATCTCGGCGATCTTCTCCAGGTCAAGGTGGCCGAGACGGTCCTTCAGCCGCAGCGGGCCGGTGAAGGCGAACTCGGCGCGCACGCGCTGGTCGTACAGCAGGCCGAGCACCGCCGCGTTCGGGTCATCGCGCAGGCGCTCGTCCTCTTCGATCTCGCCAGTGAGCGTGCCCTCTTCCTTGAACCGATCCATCATGCGGACGAGGCCGCCGGAGAGATCGCTGTAGTCGATGTGACTGATTTCGACGTCCATAACGGTAGGGATTGGGTTGGGAAGGGTAACGGGACAGGCGTCAAGGTAGCAGGGCCGTCCCGGAACGTTGTGAGGGAACCGGAAAATCCCGGCGGTCGGGGGCCGCGGGGCGAAACGGAACCCCCACGCCGCGGGACGCGACGAAGGGGGCGTCAGCCGGAGGCGGCCTTCGCGGACCGGTTGGTTCGAGGCACGTCGGGCCTATCGGTACCGCACGTCCGCACGGTCGAGGATGGAGGATCGAGGATGGAGGATCGTGGGTCGTAAGTCGTGAATCGTGAGTCGTGGGTCGTGAGTCGGTTCATTGATCAATGATCATTGTACATTGATCAATATCTTGCGCGCCTCCAAAGCGTCCGCAGCCTCCACAGCGTCCCACGCGTCCAAAGCCCCCACGCCCCCAAGCTCC
>CAKZLV010000233.1 GCA_937127285.1 uncultured Bacteroidota bacterium | reverse complement strand
CGCGAGCCCATTGAGCAATGATCATGGATCCATGTTCAATGACATCCGCCCACACCCCCATACATCCACACGCCCACACACCGACACGCCCATCCGCCCCGTGTCTTATCGGACGACCGACAGGCGCTGGGTCTGCGTTCCCTGGGCGGTTTCCAGCCGGAGGAAGTAGAGGCCGCTGGCGAGGTTGGTCGTGGGGATGCGGTACTCGATGCGTCCGGCCCGCGCCTCTTCGTCGCTCACCCCCCACACCTGCTGCCCCAACACGTTGTAGAGCGCCAGACGCACCGGGCCGGCCTTCGGCATCTCGTACCGCACGGTTGCCCCGTCGCGGGCCGGATTCGGGAATGGGCTGTGGAAGATGAGCGCGTCGGGGGCTGATCGTCGGACCCGCACTTCGTCGCTCACCGCCACCGTTCCGTCCGTGTCGATCTGCCGCAGGCGATAGGCCGCCACATCTGCATCGAACGGAAGCGCGCGGTCGGTAAAGCGGTACTGCCGGGCGGTCTCGGTCGTCCCGGCGCCCTCTACGAAGCCGAGCCGTTCGAAGGCGCCGCCGTCCAGGCTGCGCTCCACGTCGAACCCGGCGTTGTTCTCCTCCGACGCCGTCGTCCACACCAGCACCGCCTCGTCGCCCTCCAGAGCCGCCGTGAAGGCAGACAGCTCGACGGGGAGGACATTGGCGGGACCGATGACGGCGAATTCGCTGGTTTCCGTAAGGCCGGCAGCACAGAGCTGGGTGGCGTCGGCTTCGTCTGAAACGACGGCGCCCGATGCATCGCGCAGTTCGGTTGCAGATACGAAGGACCAGTCACTGGCGGTCTCGGGACGGGTTACAACGTTGAGCACATCCGCACTGAGCCCGAACACCGTCCGGTACGGCGCAAGATCGAAGCACAGGTCGAGTTCGACCGACGTCGGAATCGGATCGAAGTCGGCGTGCCAGACCTTTCCGATACCCAGCAACTGAGCGATGCCGTTGCCGTCGCTCGGGAGGTTCAGTCGATCACCGTCCTCGAGGGCAATGTCCGTCTGGCTCAGGTACAGAGTTGCATCCTCGGAGAGACTCTGAATCTCCGCAGAAATACCCAGACTCGCGAACTCGTCTACAATGTCGCCGGCAGAGACCGTTGCTTCCGCCAGGCGGTTGACGACCCGGATGTCGTCGATGAGAAACCCGTCGGCGTCATTAAAGCGACTCGCGATACGATCAGAATCGCCCTGCTGCTGAAAGCGGACAATAAACTGATCGGTCAAGCTCAGACCAGTCGCTGCTGCGGAAGATGCGAGATCAATGGAGAACCGGTTGTACTGGTCGTTCGGAAGACTACCGGGGTCGATCTCGAGAATAGACTCGAATGAGTCTCCTGCATTGTCGCTAATCATCACCCTATCGAACAGGGGCTCCGTATCGTCGTTGCGGTCACTCAGCCAGAATTGGAGGGCGGCTTCGGCTTGCCCCGACAGATTCAGCCTCAAATCAACGGCGTTCGTCGTGAGCGGTCCGTCAATCCGCCTTCCGAGGGCCAGAGCTTTGCTTCCGGAGCGAGGCGCACTCTCCAAGACTTCTCGAACGCCACCGGGCCGGGGTCCAGCGCCCACCTGCGAAATCGGATCGGGGTCGGACTTCGAAATGTCAAAGGCGTCTGCTACGCTCCAGCTCGAACCAAGCAAACCGCTCTCAAACCCATCCACGAACGGAGGAGCGGCGAATATTTCGTCCGGCACGTAGACCTGAACATCGTCAATGAAAAGACCGTCTCCATCGTTAAATCTTGCACTAATGAAGTCCGCATCGTCGTGCTGCTGAAACCGAATGACGAATTGGTCGGTCAGCGCTAACCCCACCTCTGCGGCGAGGCGATCCACATCGATTGGAGGAAGTTTACCGCACGTGTCATTCGACCAGCCTGCAGCCGTGAAGGAAAACACGGGGCGAAAGGTATTTCCTCCATCATCGCTAAACAGTAGCCCGTCCGGATTCTGCGTTTCTTCCGCACGGTTGGCAATCTGGAATGTCAGGTCGACATTCGTTTCTCCGCTCAGATTCAGACGAAGATCAAGCGCGTTGGTATTCAGATTGCCATCGTTGAGCCGCCCGAGAACGACGGCCGCATCTCCACTGCAGGCAGTCTGGAAGCCTTGAATCACCTCTCGGATGTCTACGATTCCACCGATAAGCCACTGCTCTTCGCCGATGAACGGCTGCGGAAACCCCCGTCGCCAGGCCGGGCGAAAGTCATCATTTTCAAAATCGTCCGCAAAGGGTAGCGGTGCAAACTCCTGGTCCGGAGCGTAGACGCGAACGTTGTCGATGATAAATCCGTCGCCGTCATTAAACCTGGCGCGGATAAAGTCGCTGTCGTCGTGCTGCTGAAACCGAATGACGAACTGATCGGTGAGGCTGAGCCCAAAGTCGGCAGCCAGCGCGTCAACATCGAGAGGAGGGAGTTGCCCGTAAAAATCATTTCCCCACGGAGAGGGGCGAAATGGAAGAACCTGGACGAACTCCGACCCGCCGTTGTCGCTAAAGAAGATGCCATCGAGCGTTTCCCCATCGACTTCTTGGGTATCATCGGCGCGATTCTGAAGATCGAACGTCAATTCGACCTGACTCCGCCCCGACAGGTCAACCGCAAGATCCATCGTGTTGGTCACCGCACCTCCATCCGAGCTTCTTCCAAGCACGGCGGCGAAAAACTCGCCGCTGCCGGGATTGGTCGTTATGCCTTGGATCATGGACGTGATTTCAGCCACACCGCCGTCGGCTCCCGCCGTGAACGTCCAATTCGATAACGGCGTGGGTCCCCCTTCGAAGTCATCCTCGAAGATCATGTCCTGCGCAACCAGGGGAGCCGGCGCGCAGAGGAGGAGGGCGAACAGGGTGAGAAGCGGGCGAAACCAATTGTAGACGTGGGTCATCGGATGGCGGACGTGAGTGGCGAGGGTCGAGGAGCGAACCGAAGAAGATGTGGGCGACACGGTGCCGATGAGAGGAGAGATGCCGACTAGCAACCTGACATCGGCTCCCGTATCCCTCTACACCATCCAGCCCGTACCGGGACCATGCGAAAGGAAGCGGGCAGGAGGCGTTGCTTCACCCGCCGGATGGATCTCCGGCCGATCGGCCTCCCCCGCAATCCGGTTTCCGCGCGTCTCCGGCACGTTTCTGGAGAGAGGGGTCGTTCGGAGGGAATCGGGGTGGGCGTTTCCCCTCAGGGCGCCGCGCCGA
>CAKZLV010000232.1 GCA_937127285.1 uncultured Bacteroidota bacterium | reverse complement strand
CTCTTCGACAACAGCCGCAAGTCCAACTCGGTGCGCGGCTCGTCGAACCGGCCCCTCAAATCTCTCAGCGACATGCTGAAGGGCAAGCAGGGCCGCTTCCGCCAGAACCTGCTCGGCAAGCGCGTCGACTACTCCGGCCGTTCGGTGATTGTCATCGGCCCGGACCTCGAGCTGCACCAGTGCGGCCTGCCGAAGGAGATGGCCGTGGAGCTCTTCAAGCCGTTCATCATCCGCCGCCTCATCGAGCGCGGAATCGTCAAGACGGTGAAGAGCGCGAAGAAGTACGTCGACAAACGAACCTCCGAGGTGTGGGACATCCTGGAGAAGGTGATCCAGGGACGCCCGGTGCTGCTGAACCGTGCCCCGACGCTGCACCGCCTCGGGATTCAGGCCTTTCAGCCGGTGTTGACCGAAGGCAAGGCCATCCAGCTGCACCCGCTCGTCTGCCCGGCCTTCAACGCCGACTTCGACGGCGACCAGATGGCCGTGCACGTGCCGCTCAGCCACGAGGCATGCCTCGAAAGCATGATCCTCATGCTGTCGAGCCACAACATCCTCAGCCCGGCCCACGGCGGCCCGCTGACGGTGCCGACGCAGGACATGATCCTGGGCCTCTACTACATCACGAAGGCGAAGTCGAACCAGAAGGGCGAGGGCAAGCGCTTCTCGACCGTGAACGAGGTGCGGCAAGCCTACGACCAGGGCGCCGTCGCCGAACACGCGAAGATCAAGCTGCGCGACCCGGACGGCTCCGGCGAGATGCTCGACACGACCGTCGGCCGCGTTCTCTTCAACGAGATCGTGCCGGACGGCGTCGGCTTCGTCAACGAGGTGCTCACCAAGAAGAACATGCGGCCGATCATCGGGCGCATCCTCGCGGCGACCGACTTTAAGCGGACGTCCGACTTCCTCGACAAGATGAAGAAGCTCGGCTTCGGCCGCTCGACGACCTCGGGGATCACGTTCAGCCTCTCCGATATCGTCGTGCCGGACGAGAAGCGCCGCCTCATCGAGGACGCCAACGAGGAGGTGGAGAAGGCCAGCAACAACTATGCAATGGGCTTCATCACCGACAACGAGCGCTACAACCAGGTCATCGACATCTGGACGCAGACGAACAACCGCGTCTCGGAGGTTCTCTTCAACTCGCTGAAGGAGCACCGCGAGGGCTTCAACGCCATCTTCATGATGGCCGACTCCGGCGCCCGAGGCTCGAAGGAGCAGATCCGTCAGCTCGGCGGCATGCGCGGCCTGATGGCCAAGCCGCAAAAGCACGTCGGCGAAGGCGGCGGTGGAGGCGAGATCCTCGAGAACCCGATCCTCTCCAACTTCAAGGAGGGGCTGTCGGTGCAGGAGTACTTCATTAGTACCCACGGCGCCCGCAAGGGACTGGCGGACACGGCCCTGAAGACCGCCGACGCCGGCTACCTGACGCGCCGCCTCGTGGATGTCTCCCAGGACGTCACCATCACCGAGCACGACTGCGGCACGCTCCGCGGCATCTCGGTCGGTGCGCTGAAGGACAACGAAGAAGTCGTCGTGCCGCTCTCCGACCGCATTACCGGGCGGGTGTCGGTCCACGACGTCTACGACCCGCACACCGACGAGCTCATCGTCGAGGCGAACGAGGTCATCACCGAGGAGATCGCGCAGAAGATCGCGCAGACCTCCATCGAAGAGGTCGATATCCGCTCGGTGCTTACCTGCGAGTCCCGCCGCGGCGTCTGCACGCTGTGCTACGGGCTCAACCTGGCCACGCAGCGCATGGTCGAGGTCGGCGAGAGCGTCGGCGTCGTCGCCGCGCAGTCGATCGGCGAGCCGGGCACGCAGCTGACGCTCCGGACGTTCCACACCGGCGGTACGGCCAGTCGCGTCTCCGCCGAGTCGACGATCCAGGCGAAGTTCGATGGCATCATCCAGTTCGAGAACCTGCGCCACGTCACCCACGAGGACGAGGGCGAATCGCAGGAGATCGTGCTGACGCGCCAGGGCGAAATCCGCATCATGGACCCGGACGAGCCCACGCGCGAGCTCACCAGCTACGTGGTGCCGTACGGCGCCGAGCTCCTCACCGAGGACGGGGTGGAGGTCGAACAGGGCGACGTGCTCGCCAGCTGGGACCCCTACAACAGCCTCATCCTCACCGAGGTGGACGGCGAGGTCGTCTTCAGCGACGTCATCGAAGGCACAACCTACCGCGAGGAGACCGACGAGCAGACCGGCCACAAGGAGAAGGTCATCACGGAAAGCCGCGAGCGCACCCTCACGCCGGCCATTCTGGTCGAGACGGAGGACGGCGACGAGCGCGAGTACAACATGCCGGTCGGCTCCCGCATCCAGGTCGATGACGGCGAGGAAGTGCAGGCCGGACAGACGATCGCCAAGATTCCGCGCCAGACGGCTCAGACCAGCGACATTACCGGTGGTCTGCCGCGCGTCACGGAGCTCTTCGAGGCCCGCACGCCGGACGATCCGGCCGCTGTCTCGGAGATTGACGGCATCGTCAGCTTCGGCGATCGCAAGCGCGGCTCGCAGGAGGTCATCGTCACCAGCCGGGACGACGACATGCAGAAGTCCTACATGGTGTCGCTCTCGAAGCACCTGCTGGTCCACGAAAACGACTACGTGCAGGCCGGCGACCAACTCTCCGACGGACAGGTCGCGCCGCATGACATCCTATCGATTAAGGGACCGCGCGCCGTGCAGGAGTATCTCCTGAACGAGATCCAGGAGGTGTACCGCCTGCAGGGCGTCGACATCGATGACAAGCACATCGAGGTCGTCATCCGGCAGATGATGAAGCGGGTCAAGATCACGTCGCCGGGCGACACGAACTTCCTCGAGGAAGACATCGTGGATCGCCACGACCTGGCGGAGAAGAACGACGAGCTCTACGACAAATTCGTCGTGACCGACCCGAGCGACGCCGACGTCAAGATCGGTGCGGTCATCAGCCGGCGCGAGCTGCGCGAGATGAACTCGGACCTGAAGCGCGAGGACAAGCCGGAGATCGAGGTCCGCGAGGCCCGTCCGGCCGTCGGTGAGCCCGTCCTCCTCGGCATCACGAAGGCGGCGCTCTCAACCGAGTCCTTCGTCTCAGCGGCATCGTTCCAGGAGACCACGAAGGTCCTTACGAACGCCGCCATCGAGGCAAACACGGACCCGCTCTACGGTCTGAAGGAGAACGTCATTGTCGGGCACAAAATCCCGGCGGGCACCGGACAGCGCGAGTACCGCGACCTGGTCGTGGGCTCGAAGTCCGAACTCGAAGAGCTTCAGGCAGCCATTGGCGGCGACGGCGAGCAGCAGGTCGCCGGCGATGGAGAAGCGGTCACCGGCGACGGGGCTGCGCCGAGCAAGGAGCAGATCGAGGCGTCCTCCGAGGAGTAACCCGGTGAAACGGAGGAACGGGGAACGGGTGGAGGGAGAGACCCTCTGCCCCTCGACCTCGTCCTCTCGAACACCGCCCATTGCACACCGTCCGTTGCACGCCGTCCCGGTCTCTCTGCGAGGCCGGGGCGGTTTTGTGTTGAACGGGAGGTTCCGTTTGGAAACGCACCGGAGAAAGCGAACAAGGAGACGACCCCTGCAGGCTGCATTCCTGCAGGCTGCATCCTAAGGCAGCCGCGGGGAAGGGCAGCCGGAGCGGTCTTTGCGCGTATCGATACCGACACGCCCCGACTCCCAAGCAGGACTCCCAAGCAGGACTCCCGGCCCCGCCGACCACCCGGTCCCGAGGGCCGGGTGAGCCGGGGTTCACCGACGGACTCCTCATTGTTCCTTTCTGCCATGATACGAACGATTACACGCACGCCCACCGCTCTTTTCGCCTTCGTCCTCCTAATCGCTTTGTCCGCCCCCGCCGTGCAGGCGCAGCAGGCCAACCTGGTCGTCGACGACGACGGGGAGGCCGCGACGGGGACGGTCGACTGCGACGCAACCGGCACCACCGATGTGTTCGAGACGCTCGAGGCTGCCGTTGACGAAGCGAATACAGACACCGATCAAGACGACATTTACATCTGCCCGGGAACGTACGGACCGGATGAGAACGTGACGATCAATGAGGCGATTACGATTACCGGTGCCGGACCGGACCAAGTGACCGTCAACTCCGATGCAGACAACGGATCGGCAACGGCAATCCTTCTTAAGGAAACCCAGACGGGTGGCGAGATTCAGACCGCTGAACTGCGCGGCTTTACGCTTGCCCATAACGGGGGCAGCAATGATTTCGTTACGACCATCAATATTACCGGTGGAGTGGAGGGAACCGTGATCGACAATGTGACAGTCACCCGGGGTTCCCTCGATGATAGTGCCGCCGCGATACGGTTTAATGACGGGGATGTCACCGTCGAGAACTGCGATATTTCCGGGGGACCAATTGTCGCGGGGGGATCCCAGAACGGAGTCTACACGGTCAAGAATACCACCCTGAGTGATGCTGGGGACGAGGAATTATGGCTAACGGACGCCAAGAAATTGGTTCTCCGCGGCAACACGTTCGAAATGACTGGAGACGCCGAGCGAGATCAGCTTGCTCTTGCCATTTATCGTGTGCGGGAGAAACTGGTCATTGAGAATAACACCGTCGAGGCAACGCTTTTTCCGATGCTGCTTGGTCAGGGAATTCCGGTCGAGATCAACGGGCAAGTGTATACCCCGCTGGAAACAGTTTCGCAGATGCGAGACCTCCTCGGTGCAAACACGATCAATGGCGGGGCTACCGGTCGTATCACGTTCATTTCGGACGGTAGTGGTGCTCTCAAGGCCGAGGCAAGCTCCCCGGCGGATGGGGCCTCCGTTTACGCCCTGCGTAGCACGTTTAAGAAGACCAGCGACTTAGGTGGAACGCCGACCTATGATACATCGACGCGTTCCGCTGTTGAAACTGGAGACGTAATCCATCTCGGCGACGCCTCCGGCGCGCAAACCTCCCCAATCTTCCCGGTCGACCTGACGGTCTCCGACGAGTTGGGACTGGCGACGTCGGGCGAGAATTCCATCCGCTCGCTTACAATGAACGACGGCGCGACCGTACCTGTGACCGGTGCCGTTGCCGTAACCGACGGGGCCACGCTGGCAAGCAACACCTCGATCCCGGGTGATCCCCTCATCCTCGCCCCCGGGGCCACCGTCACCGATAACGGTCTCCTGGAAGGGAGCCTTCGCGCCACCCGCACCGTCGAGGCCGACGACGAGACGGAAGCCTTCGGCGGAATCGGTCTTTCGCTGACGGCCACCGGCACCGCACCCGGGGAGGTCACCGTCACCCGCACGGATGGCGATCCCATTACAGAGGGCGACGGCTCGATCAACCGCGTCTACGACGTGGAGGCCGCGACGAGCACGGGGCTAACAGTCGACGTCGGTCTGGAGTACGACGACGGCTCGAACGGAGGCGACAACGAACTTTCAACCGCGTCGGTGTCGGACGTCGGCAACCTGGGGATCTTCCGGTCTACAGACAACGGCACGACGTGGTCGGAAATCGCCAGCACGTCGCAGAATCTTTCGGCGAACCGATTTACCGGGCAACAGCTCTCCGAACTCGGACGCTTCACCCTGGCGAAAACCGGCGGCGTGCTCCCGGTCGAGCTGGCCGGAGTGACGGCGCGGGCCGACGGCCGCGATGCCGTGCTGTCCTGGACGACGGCCTCCGAGACGAACAATGCCGGCTTCCGCATTCAGCAGCAGACGGACACCGGCTTCGAAACCGTTGCGTTCGTGGAGGGGCGGGGGACCGTCTCCGGCGAGACGACCTATGAGCATCGCGTCTCCAATCTCGCGTTCGGGACGCACGCCTTCCGCCTCCAGCAGGTGGATGCAGACGGCAGCACGTCGCTCAGCGGAGAGGCCCGCGTCGATATTCGCATGGACGGCGCCTACGAGGTTTCTCAGGTTGCTCCGATGCCGG
>CAKZLV010000231.1 GCA_937127285.1 uncultured Bacteroidota bacterium | reverse complement strand
GGTGCACCGCAGTCAAAACGGACTGAAACGCATGCATCGTTTCTTCACAAATGGACTACACTGCACTCAGATAATCGCAACGGTTGCCATCTGTAGGCCCTTTTCAGAATCGTAGTATCCAGGCCGGATTCGACGAAGACCACAACACTCGTCACCTCCCATCACTGGAGCAACTGACTCCTCATCGTGCTCGCTGATACGCACCTGCACTGTGCGGTCACTCATTTTGCGGAGAAGCGTCTGCAGCTTCAGAAATGTGGCTTGTCGCTTTTCGTGCTCGCCGAAAGGAATCGACACCAACTCACTGTAGATGTCCTTCAACTGTTCGAATTTCCAATCGTCTTCGCCAGGCACGTAGAATTGATATTCCTCTCCGTGATGAGGACTAATGAGTTGGAATTTGCCGATCTCCTCAAAATGGGCATCTTTCATGCGCGCTAGAAAGTCGAGCCGTCCATCCTCGATCTCATCACGATCATAGAATGGACCGAAGTCCACGCCTAAGAGCGTCTTTTCATGGATGAACGCATCGAAGAAGCCGCGCTGCACGTCCAGCAGGTCCGGTTCTTGAAACGTGTTGCCCGGTAGCGCCTGTCGGGCGTAGTCGAGAAATCCACCGTCACGTCCGCGGTAAATCAAGCTTGCGCGGCTCTGTCCCTCTCGATGCAAATCGAACACAATCACGTCGCCCTTGCCGTCCGCCTCCCCGTTCCGGTTACACCGCCCCGCCGACTGCACGACACTGGGTACAGGACAGATGTCGCGGTACAGGACCGGGAAGCTAATGTCGACGCCCGCCTCGATAAGCTGCGTCGAAATCAGGATGACCCGGTCTTCGTTGGTGTCCCGATCGGGATCGAGTATCGCCTGAGAGGTCTCAATTTTCCGCCGCCGGTCTTCGGGCGTAAAGTGAGTATTGAGCAGTTCAACGCGAGCACCCACTTCTCCTTTAAGCTCGTCGTAGAGCTTCTTCGTGTCGTCGATCGTACTCAAAATGACGAGTACCGACTCGTCTTCTTCCACGAGGCGGCTTGACAGTTCACTCAACAAAAGAGGCTCCTCCAGCGCGGTTACCGTGTACCGATCGAACAGATCGTGCTCAAAGTGATCGGCAGAAAGGAGGTCGTGGTTCGCGGGCGCATCGTAATTAGGAAAGAACGCCTGAACGTCGTGGCGTGCCTCGTCAGGGAGTTGAAAGTTAGGCATCGTGGCCGTAGAGATGACGGCATAGCTGTCGTGCATCGTACAGAAGGCATCCAGGTAGGCGACGAAAAACCCGTAGAGCCGCGGCGGTAGCGCCTGGATCTCGTCAATGAGGAAGATGCTATTCTGGAAATTGGGCAGCTTTAAAAGCTCAGCGTTGTGGTTGCTCACCAGCGTCTCGAAGACCCGAACGAACGTCGTAATGATGAACGGGTGGTCGAATGTCTCCGTCGCAAACTGCTCTGCGCGCATCGCCTTCACCGCATTGGGATCGCCATTCTCCAGTCGCTCCTGTAGCGTTTGCAGGCGTTCGTTGCGCCCTTTCGAGTCAATGCGACGGATATGCTCGGACAGATCTTTGAACACCTCCTCAGCCACGCCCTCCACTTGCTCGGTGATCGACAGAAATGGCAAGGCGTAGATGAGACGGTGTGCCCCCTTCTGAGCCATGATGTCGCGCGCCAGCGCCAGCATCATAAAGGTCTTTCCGGCTCCGGTAGGTGCGGCTAAAGAAAAAACACGGCGGCCTGTGGACAACTCACTTCGTAGAGTCTCGCATGCCTCCTTGCGCATGACCGTGCGCAAACGGTTCAGTTCGCTGTCTTGCGGCAGCGATCTGAGCTTGGTATCGAGGCAGGCAGCATACTCGCTGCAGAATGCTTCTACGCCATCGGTTTGCTGGGTATATCCACCGGCGTCGGTTTTGTCGGCCGCAATGAGCGACGCAAAACCCCACTGCGTTTCCATGTAGAAGCGAAGCGGGTCTCCAATCGGCCCGATGAGCTTCTTGAGGCTATCTGTTTGGCACAGCGTCTCGACAGCATCTCGATCGTTCTGCAGATCGAACGCGTTGTGTTCCTGCCACAGGTCGACCAGATCAGACGCAGGGAGATCGTGCCCCTCGCGTAGGAACGCCATCATGTCATCGACCTCTCGCGTCTTCATGATGCGTGGGAAGTCAGGAAGGTTGCCGTGATGACGCGCAACCAGGGCAAGGACCGTTCCGAGCCCATTTCGACCACCAACCTGTTCCAACACCTGCGTTCGGTTTTGCAGGAAGTAGCTGAGAAACGCAGCTGCCGAGAGGTAGGAGTGATGGTCGTAGCCGTTCGGGTTTCCATTGGAGAGTAGCTTCTCCTGAAAGTTGGGATTGAGCTTCCCAACGTCATGGAAGATGGCCGCAAGATCCGCCGCAGCGAGCCCCGTTCGCGAGCGTGTGCCCTCGACCACCCCGTCAACGTGAACCGTCAGTTTCTTGTCGGGATGGGAGTTGTAGTCGTCTAAATGAGCCACCAGCGTTCACCATTGTCGTATTCATAGAACTCTCCGGTCGCCTCCAGAGCGTGGTCGCCGAACGAGTACACGATGGTTTGATACTGATCCGGCAGATTCCAGAAGTCCTCCTGGTACGTTGGCACGCGGTCGATGCCAACGTGGAAATCAGCATCTCGTGTGTTCACCTCGTGATCATTCGAGACGAAGCATCGCGCTTCAAAATCACCGTGCTGAACGTCCGAAAACGTCCCGATCGACAGCAGTCTGAGGCTTGCTGGACAGTTGTGCCAACCGAGCACCGGGGGGAAGGTCGCCTTCTGTTTCTCGACATCGGCACGAAACCGATCGAAGTAGGACGCCGAACGATCGTGGGCGAGCGCAATGGCGATCTGAAAGTGTGGATCGCGCAAGAACTCGTAGCGGCGACGCGTCACCTTGCGCTCGCCCGATACCTTCGCACGGCCCGGATATTTGGCACTGCGGACGATGAAACCGTGCGTCTCCTTGCGAATCGGAGCCCGCAACCGCACGCCGTACATCAGGTCTTTGGACAGCTGCGGAAAGAGCGGTCGCATCTCGCCGCGTTCGATTCCGAGCACGGCCCCCATCATGCCGATGAGGGCCGTTTTCGTCATGAAGTCGTGCGTGAGTGGTGTCCGGTTCGTTTCGGGCCGCCGGAAATGTCCCCACGGTCCCGACACCGAAATCTGGATCGCTTGCATGAGCTTCAGAGTTTGGTTCGGCAGAAGATTATGAGCGCCAGGGCATAGGGGTAAACGTGTCGGCCGCCGATCCTCCCTTCAACGCCTCCTCCAGGTCGTCGAAGGCAACGTGATACTGGACCTCCTCCACCTTGTCGTCCTCCACAGCTTCATGAAGCCGAGAGAAGTCGAACTCATAGTCCGCTGGCCCGCGCAGTTGCTCTTCCTGCTTTCCCTCTTTCGGCTCAATGTTGATGTACTCGTCGACCCGGTACAGCTTCTCGCGCGGGTCGGAGTAGACGATGTTGAGAAGAATGAGCGAGCTCTGATTCGACTTCGAGCGCGTGTTGGCGTTGTTGACGCTGTCCCACAGCGTCTCAAACATCATTGACAGGTCGTCGTCCGTCAGACCGGTGTGGGACGCTGAAAATGGATTGACCCACCCATGCACCTGCATCACGCTGTAAGGAACCACCGAGGTCGTTCCAATGGCTCCACGCTGGTTCGACACGTCCGACTTGAACACAGACGTGTTCTGGTGCATCCGCAAGTTCACACGGTTCAGTGACGGATTAAGAAGCGCAAACTGGACCGGCCCTGTCAGATTCACACTCATGTCGTCCTTTGCCGTAGAGACGGCACCGAACAAGCGCACGTCGATGCACTTACGCAAGAGCGCTTCTCCGTCGGTTGCGATGTCTTCGTACTTCTTCTGCAGTTGCTCCACGCGCTTCGCCGAACTGGAACCTTCTCCTTCGGCATCCACGCTCTTGACGTAAATCTCGTGCCCGGCGTCTGTCCGTTCATTCTCGGCAAGCAGAAAGTCGCGGATGAAGCGCTTGATGCGTACGTCGCTGACGAGAACGTTCTTCGTCTCCTCGTCATAGCGCTGCTCACCCGTAAACGGGTCGCCGTTCGGGATCGAATAGATGCTGTCGTAGATGAATAGGATTTCCGATTTATCGTCGATCGTGCTGTTGGATTCGCTCATTGCTTGATCGAGTCTAGTTTGGTTACAATGTTTGAGAGGTAAGCCATTCGGAATGCTTGGCTCGCTTTACTCGTCTTCGTCTTCACCGTACGGCTCGAAGTAGCTCTCGAAAAAGCCGAGTGCACACCGGTTTTTGTCGAGCCGTGCGTTTTCCTTCATCGAGTCGAAATGCTCGGCCAGTTCTTGCCTGGCTTCATCCACCGACGTCATTTGAGCCACCTCCTGCCGCACAAGCATTTCCTCGATCTCGTTCTTGAACTCAATGAGATCATCAATCGTGGCAATGCGGCGTCGAAGGTTGCCGATGTAGTTCTTTTCGAACGATTTGATGCGCCAGCGTAGCGGTCGAGCCATAACGCCCAACGGCCGGCCTAACTGGTAGTCTCGGGACTCAGTGATTTGCATAAGGTGTTTTCCCTCTGGTTTGGTGTTCTGAATACGAGTGAGAAATCGAAAGTAGTGATTCAGTCGGTTGAAGGTGGCTTTCGGAAAGTCGCCATCCCGGACCTCTTTTTCGGCCTGGTCGACGAGCGACGGCAAAAGGAGTGGGTCCTGATAGTAGGTCTCCGTGTAGATCTTCGGTAGCATCCGATAGAGATGGCGCTGGTAGCGCGGCTGGTCTTGCCCTACCCCGCTAAGAAGGGCTCGGAAAGCGCGGTAGATGGTCAGATCTTCTAACTCGCGTCCAACTGCTCCTCGATATTCCGCTTCCACGCTACGTCGAATGCGCCCGATGCGCTCACGGACTCGCTGGAGGAAGCTGCGGCTGACGCCCGAAAGCTCCACCAAATCTGCGTCCTGTCCTCGGCTGTCTGCCTCGCTAAAGACAAGATCGAATTCAACAATATCCTTCGTTGCGTCTGCGAGTATGGAATCGAGCAGATCGTCTATATGCTGACCGCTCTCGTTCGTCGCATCAGCTCTAAACTCCTCCTCCTGCTCTTCGGCCTCTTCCAAGGATTTTGCACTTTGCATGAACCGCGTCACGTCGTCAGCTGACATGTCTTCACCGCGTGGGAGCACCACAACCTTAACGTCAGACGAGCGGAATTTGGCCTGTTTGGCCATGTTGATCGCGTAGAACAAGTTCATCAGCTCATCTTCCGAAAATAGTCGAATCCGGTGTTGATTTCCGGAATCAAAATTCGGGATCTGTAAACTGGACTCGGGCGAACTCATGGCCTTGTAGAGGTACTTCTGCAGCACTGCACCTTCGTATCCTCCTTTCTTGAAGCGTTCAGCAAACTTGGAGACGAACTGTTGATCAATCGCTTGCATGGCTGATTCTTGCTCATACCAGTGCTCCCCCGCAAGGTCGAAATGCAGGAAGATGTTGCCGGACGCATAGTTGGCAAGAGCCTCCACGGCCTGTTCCGATTGCTTCACGTTATCCCACTCCGGCTCAGGCTCGTCCAGCAGACCACGGAATCTGCTCTTGGAGTAGCGGCCTGCCTCCACTTCTCCGAAGGTTCGTTTTGCTGTTTCGAATCGCAGGAGCGATTTGTCCTGAAGGATCTGTCGGCCAACCGTTTTTCCTTGATCGATTAAGCTTCGTACTCCTGCCTGGTACTTCAGTAGCCGTTCCAGTAGATCTACAGTTCGTAAGGATGAATCCACGCTGCTTTCAAGCGCGGACCTGAACTTCGCGATAGTGCTTTTCCCATCACTGTCGTCACTTAACAGCGATTGTTCGCGGGCAATGATTTCGGATGCATCTTCACTTCCCCG
Organism: uncultured Bacteroidota bacterium; assembly: GCA_937127285.1. Lineage (GTDB taxonomy): Bacteria > Bacteroidota > Rhodothermia > Rhodothermales > Salinibacteraceae > CAKZLV01. The sequence goes on along the minus strand of CAKZLV010000231.1, from coordinate 499 downwards.
GTCGAACGACCCCTTCCGAAACATTGCTGCGCCGCTCTCTGGATTGGGCAATCTGTAGTACCCCGGGGACTTGCCATCGCCTTTCACTTGCGTGAAGTATATGTCGCCGAACACATACTTCGTCATACTGCTCGCATCTGACATTTTGTATTTCAGATAGAACAGCTTTTCCATCAGGCGCTCATCCTGAATCACCTTCATCCCGTCCAGATCGATCTCAAAATCTTCTGTGACGGGAATACGCAGCCGCAACACGTCGTCATCTTCGCCCATCGGGCAGCGCTCCACGTATCGGTGGTGAATGAGGCCTTTCTCTCGGTTGTCTGGATCACGCAGGGCGCGACCGATTTCGAGAACGGTATCAAGCATATCAAGTGCTGTTCGTTGTATCGGAAATGTCGTGTCGTTCGGTCCATATACGCGGCCTGCAAGCGTCGCATGGCATGCAACGCGGTGAGACATCGCATGCGACCACGGATCATCCCCCGCGGTGCGCCCG
>CAKZLV010000230.1 GCA_937127285.1 uncultured Bacteroidota bacterium | reverse complement strand
AACTGCGACAGAATCGGAGTTGGCTAGAGATTCGACAACGGGATCGCTACCATGGGTGCACATGGAGCGAAGATCTACACATGGATTGCACAGAGATGCGTCTGTTGGGAGATCGAGCCGGGGCAAGATCCCCCGGTTCGTGTACCACCAAAAACGCCGTTGTGTGTGAGACCGATGCTCTTTGCCAAGACCCCGGGAGGCGCTTCTGCCGAGACGAATGCCACCGCCTTCAAAGCTACCGCCTTCACACCCACCCTCTTCGAACAACGCGCTGCCCAACTCCGAATCCGTCGCACTTCACCGCGCTATGAGGAGCTTCTCCTCCCGTCACCCGGAGCCGCCAGCGGGATCCACCGGTTTCACTGGTGTCCGCTCCGATTTTGTCGCAGTTCAAGGCCACTTCGCAGAGGGACGACCCATCGTCATGCAGACCGACGCTTTCTCCGATACCCCGGCGAACGAGATCGTCGTCAAGTCAAATCAACTCGTGCAGGCCCGCATCAACTGGACGAAGCTCGAGCATCGCGTGGTGGCGATGCTGATCGCGCAGCTCAAAAAGGGGGACGAAGCCTTCGACGTCCAGAAAGTATATGTTCGGGACATCATCGAGAAGAGCGGATCAAGCTCCGAGGATCTCTTCGCACGGGCGGAGGAGATCTGCCAAAAGCTTCTTAACCAAACCATTCACGTTCGGATGCAGACGAGCGACGGCCGTCGCATTTACCGGGGCTACAACTGCATGTCGATGTGCGAGTTCGTGGAGGGCTCCGGATTCATTCGGGCAAAGTTCAACGACGACATGCGCCCGTTCTTGCTGCAACTCAAGGAGCGGTTCACAATGTACCGTCTTCAAAACTTCATGAGCCTCTCCAGCCAGTACTCGATGCGCATCTACGAGCTGCTGAAGATGCGCGAGGGGCTGCGGTTTCTGCGGGTGGGGGTGACCGAGCTGCGCGAGATGCTGGCCTGCGAGCACACGTACGAACGCTTCAGCGATTTCAAGCGCAGAGTCATCGAGCCCGCCCGCAAAGAGTTGCGGGAGACGTGTGATACCTACTTCACCTACACGGTCGAGCGCGATGGCCGCACCCCGGTCCGGGTCAACTTCGCCATCAAACACCACCGCTTCTCCGATCGGCCGGACTCTTCGCGGCCTCCAGAGCCGCACGAGATCGAGGATCGAACCGTCGAGGACGATGAATCTCACCGGCGCGGCGGTCCTCCGCAGATCAACGTCTACGCCATGGTGGTCGATGAGATGACGCAAAACGAACTCGACAACCACCGGGAAGCGGATATCCGGACCGCCGTGGAGGAAGCTGAAAAAAGAGCGGAGGCGCAGAACCCACGCGGCGGGGCCGCAAACCGGGCCTCCGCAGCCTACCGCTTCGCACTGGATGCTCTCCGGTCCTGACAGGCACATTCTCCAGCAGCGTTCTCCCGGACCGGCCGCTTGCCCATCACCCGCCCGGCGTGCCTGCCGCCTGGTCTCCGGTTGCTCCCCGCAGCCACTCCAGAACGTCAAGGGCGCTCAGGATACCGACGACGTCGCGCCGCGTCCCGTCCCGCACCACCAGAAGGCGGTGCAGGTGGCCCCGCACCATCCGGTCGGCGGCGTCGTACACAGAAGCACTTTCTTCCACGGTGAAAATCGTCGGCGTCATGATATCGCGGACCGTCTCCGGGGCGCTGCCCGCCTTCACTGTCTGCGGAGAATCCTCGGGAGAAGCTGCTACGTGGCCGACGAAGAACGCAGGGGGCGAGGAGGATTCGGCCCGCATGGTGGCGGCGTCCGCCGAACCGGATTCTTCGCTCTCTCCTTCCCCCAACCCCTGCTGATGGCGCGCCAGATCACGAACCGACACGACCCCGACGACGCCTCCATGGCTCGTGACGACCGGAGCCCCCGAGATCGCGTGCTCGATGAAGAAGTCGGCCAGGGCGTCGAGCGTCCAGTCGGCTTGGGCGGCGAGAACGTCGCCGGTCATAAGGTCGGCGGCTCGAGGAGCGGTCATGGTTGAGAGCGTGTGGCCGTGCGGTGCGAGAGGTATCGGGCGTTGGAAGACTCCACGCGTCCGGAACAAGGAGCGTCCGGAAAGGGAAACATCCGGAACCGTGCACGTCCGGAAAGGGAGGGACGCGGAGCCCGGTCTGCCGGTGCGGAATGGACCGGTGGAACCTGCAGGCAACAATCTGCCGAAGAAGAAAACAACGTGCAAGAGCGGTGCCCCCTCGGGACCCACCTCGAGCCCTCGCCTCATTGCCGAGAGCACCCTCAGGATGCATCATTGCTCGAGTCTACGTCCTCGAAATAAACCCGGAGGGCCTGGTGCCCGATCTCGCTGTTGAAGTACGCGACGAGGAGCGCCAACTGCTCGGCGTCGTACGCGTGCATGCCGTTCTTTCCGCTCGGATCAATCTGCACGGTACGCACCCAGGCCTGCTCCGATCTCTCCCACGTGAACCCATTCGGAATGTGACGAAGATCCAGTCCGAGACGATCTCGAAGCTGTTGCTCTGTCAACGTGCCCTCGTCCGGCGTGTCGTTCATCAGCGTCTGAAGACCGGCCCGCTTGTGTGAAAAGAGTTCGAGGTTGTGCCGGCCGGTTCTCCAGGCTGGAGACGGCAAGCGAAGGCATGCCGGAGATCGTGCGGTTGGTGGTGTCCGCGCTCGTCCGGCCAGAAGCGGCATCCTGCTCACGGATTCGGCATACCCCGTCGCCCTGGTCGCAATGTGAGACCGCAATTCCTATGCTGGGGGCGCGTCCGAGCATTCAACCGAACGGCTTCTCCCGATAAGGTCGTATGAATCCGTACATGCAGACGGTTGTCGGAGGCAGGGTGGGGAAAGGGCAGGTTCGCGCTGCGGGCTCCCGGCCCGGTCGGGAAGCGGCGGGAGCGACCGGCATCCCGTCCGGCACGCGAAGAGGGATCGTTTGCGCACTGGTAATATGGAGCACGGATATCTGTCCCCGACCCCATCATATAACGGAATGCGGTGACGGCGAGGCCCCCTGATGCTGCCGGCTCTCGCGGTGTCTGTGCGGTGCCTGTTCCCGCACCCTGTTTTCGATGTCGCCGTGTCCACCCGCTGGCTCTCATCCGCTGGTTTCCCTTCTCTGATTTCTCCTCACTGGACCGACCTCACCCCCGACCCCCGATGCGTTTCTTGAAGCCTTCCCGTTTGGTCCTTCTCTGCAGTCTGCTTGCACTCGTGGTTGCCGGCGGTTTCGGACCCCCTGCCGTGCAGGCCCAGCCCAGCCCGACCTCGCTCCCGGTCGATGAGCGCCCGACCAACATCATCGTGATGATTCCGGACGGCTTCGGCCCGGCCAGTGCTACCCTCGCGCGCGACTACCTCCGCGCAACCACGGGACGGCAGGAACTGGTGTTCGACTCGCTGCACGTCGGCAGCACGCGAACGGCGTCGAGCGACAGCCGGATCACCGACTCCGCTGCGGCCGGCACGGCCCTCTCTACCGGGCACAAAACCTACAACGGAGCCATCGCCGTCGACTCGACCGGACAACCCGTCTCCACCGTCCTGGAAGCAGCAGAGGCGCGGGGCATGGCCACCGGGCTTGTGGTGACGAGTCGCCTCACGCACGCAACGCCGGCCGTGTACTCCGCTCACGTCACCGACCGCTCCAACGAAAACACCATTGCCCGTCAGCAGATCGGTGCGGGCATTGAGGTTCTGCTCGGCGGCGGACGCCGCCACTTTCTTCCGGAAGAGGAGGGAGGCCGCCGAACCGATGGGGAGAACCTGCTGAGCCTAGCGCGGAACGACGGCTACCAGGTCGTCCAGACGCCGCAAGCCCTGCGCACGGCGGCGGGCGACCGGCTCCTCGGCCTCTTCGCCGACGGCCACATGTCCTACGAAATCGACCGCGACTCCACCCGCCAGCCCTCCCTCGCCGCCATGACCCGCACCTCGCTCGATCGCCTGGCGGACGATCCGGACGGCTTCTTCTTGATGGTGGAGGGCAGCCGGGTCGACCATGCCGGCCACAGCAACGACCCGGCCGCTCACCTGCACGACATTCTTGCGTTTGAGGATGCGGTCGCCGAGGCACTGGACTTCGCGCGGTCGGACGGCGAAACCCTCGTCCTGGTGCTTTCGGATCACGAAACCGGTGGCCTGTCGGTCGGGCGCAACCGGGACGGCTCGGGAATCTACCAGTGGCATCCTCGGTCTCTGGCGTCGGTGACGAAGTCGCACGGCGCGATGGTGCGAGACATGATGAACGGGACCGATCCGGCTTCCGTCCTGGCCTCGGCGGCAGGGATCGACAGCCTCCGATCCGATGAACAGGCGTTGCTTGCTGATGCCGACGGCGACCGGCGCGCCCTCTACGGCGCCGTCAGCGAAATCATCGGGCGTCGCAGCCTGGTCGGCTGGACGAGCCTCGCCCACACGGCGGTGGATGTGAGTACCTACGCGTACGGTCCGGGGTGGCAGGCCTTTATCGGATCCCACGAAAACACCTACATCGGCGAGACGCTTGCCCGCATGATGGACGCAAACCTGACGGACCTCACGCAGCAACTCCGCCGTCCGGAACCCGCTTCATCGTCCCGCTGAGGAACCCACACGATCGGGAGGAAGCGCCCAGGGTGAAAAATGCACGGGGCGGGGAGGCATCTGCGGCCCGCAGACGCATCCCCGTCCCCATTCCCGGGTGCGCAAGAACGTCGGTCGTCATCGGTCTCCCGCCGGCCGTCTCCTGAGAGCGGATTGGAGGACCCGTGTCGGGCAGGGTCGCCCGCCCTTCGAGCCATCCCCTGCACGTTGCGTTCACCCGCCTCTCCCGCGGGGTGCACGCTGCATCGCGGCGAGACCAGACCGGCGAGGAAACCAAACCGGCGGGAGAAGGACCGCCAGAGCGTGGCCGGAGTCGGCACCGATCTCCGCGGCCGGGGCCGCCCCGAGGCGAGTTCGGCCTTCCCGATCCCCAGAGTCGGACGGGCGTGCAAGGATTTCTCCTACGACGGACTCTTGCCCATCCCCACACCCGAGTCCGTGAAGAACGGACAAAGAGGCCGGGCGCGAGGGGGTACGTTGGACGTGCACTGACGAGGCGTTGTATGCTGCCCGGAAGCGCTTGCGCCTCCGACGACGTTCGCTCCCCTCTCGTTCTCCACCAACCGAACCTCATGCCCCAACTGCTGCCCGACACCGCGCGCCGCCCCTGGCATCCGGGATCCATCGACCGGATGGTGAGCGATCCCTACCGGGCGCTGCCAGACCGTCCTCCGCTCCGAGACGCGTACCGGACCCGCTTGCGTACAGCGCTTCATCGTCTGGCGACGTTGCAGACGCATATCGATCGTCTGGACGAACACTGCGGGACTCTTTCCGGGGCGGCTTCCGGAGGCTCCACTGCGCATCGAGAACGGGATCGGCTCCACCTCGAGGAGCGCATCCGCGGCCTCCGCGCATGTGCAGAGAAGGTCGCCCGCGTGCTGCACCGCCTGAAGGACCGTCCGGAGAGCGAGTAGAACGGACGGTGCCTCCACGGCCCCTCCCTGGCCCCTTCACGGCCCCCGACGTCGCCTCGACGGCTCCGGTCATCTGCGTGTCCGCGTCGCCTTCTGCACCCTCCCCGGCCGGACGTCTGCGACCGCCGGGCGGCGACGGACCCCGGCGACGGACTCCGGTGATGAGACCGGTGATGAGACAAACCCTCGCGCCCCGGGAGTCCCGGCCCTTCCCTACGATCCCCTGCCGAGACCATGACGACCAACGACCGACCCACCCGCCGACCCCCTCGAACCGCCGATGACAGCCGGTTGTGCGCCCACTGCGGCGACACCCTGTCGGCCGAATCGGACGGTCTCCTCCTCCGGCGCCGCGACTGGCTTCCGGAAAACACCGACGCCGTTCTCGTCCATCGAGACTGTGCCGATGCGTTCGCCCGCACCCGTGACGGATCGTGGCAGTCCTACGAGCCGGTGTCGGCGGCCGGACTCTGGCTTCTTCCGCTTACCGACGGACCCGCTGCACGCCCCATCACACCCCGCCGATCCGCGCCGGCCCGCCGGTCTTGAGCGAGTTCCCCGGGAGCGTCCCCCGGCTGACTCTCCGGGAAGGAGGCACGCCTGCCGTCCGCGGTGCTCGCCGCCTTGTTCTCGCCGCCACCGGTCCCGGTGATCGCGCCTTTCTCGTGATGCGTCGTGGTGAGCCTGCCCGTGCGCACCTTCTCGGCCGGCACCGGGCGTGCGGGCTCTTCTGGTCCCGTCGGGATGCCCCCGCACCTGCCCGACGGAGCCTCCGATGAATCAACCGATCCCTCTCCGGTCTCCCCGCACCGAATCCGGCCCTGCCTGCCCGCGTGCGCAGGAGGGGCCGCTCGCCCATCCCTGGTCGGTGCCGGCCGAAGACGTCGTGGAGGCGCTGTCGACATCTCGCGACGGTCTGGATCCTGCGGAGGTGCGGCGGCGCCGGGAGACGGTCGGGCCGAACGTCCTTCAGCGGGTGGAGACGGTGTCGCTGGGGCAGATCCTCTGGAATCAGCTTCGCAGTCTCGTTGTTTTGCTCCTGGTGGTTGCGTGCGCGGTGTCGCTCCTCTTCGGGGATGCTGTGGAGGCCGCGGCCATCGCCGTGGTTCTTGGGGTCAACACCGCCATTGGCTTCGGCATGGAGCGGCGCGCCGTGCGATCGATGGAGGCCCTGCGCGAGCTGGGTCAAACCCCCGCGACGGTGATCCGGGAGGGGACCCCGCGCCGCATCGCCGCTGAAGACCTCGTGCCCGGAGATCTCCTCGTGCTGGAGGAGGGAGACGTCATCGCCGCCGACGCTCGCATTACCGACGCCTCCAACCTGCAGGCCGACGCGTCCGCCCTGACAGGCGAGTCCGTGCCGGTCGACAAAGACGCCGCGCCGGTTGCCGACGACGCTCCCCTCGCCGAGCGGTCCTCGATGGTGCACAAGGGGACCGCCGTAACCCGGGGCCGCGGGACCGGCGTGGTGGTGGCAACGGGCATGGAGACGGAAATCGGCCACATCTCCGAACTCGTCGAGCGTGCGGAGGGGGATGAGACCCCACTCGAAGAGCGCCTGGACCAGCTTGCCCGCAGCCTCGTGCTGGTCGTCCTGGTGCTGGCCGGCGTCATCGTCGGGATCGGCCTCGGCGCCGGGCGCAACGCCACGCTCATGGTGGAGATGGGCATCGCCCTGGCCGTCGCCGCCATCCCCGAAGGCCTCCCCATCGTTGCTACGATCGCCCTGGCGCGCGGCCTCCGCCGCATGGCCCGCCGAAACGCCCTCGTCCGCCGGCTGTCGTCCGTCGAAACCCTCGGCGCCACGAGCGTAATCTGCACCGACAAGACCGGCACCCTCACCGAAAACCGGATGTCGGTGCGGGATCTCGTTCTTCCCTCCGGGTCCCCGGCGGGCGGGTCCGGCACGGGGGTCAGCACGATGGCGG
>CAKZLV010000229.1 GCA_937127285.1 uncultured Bacteroidota bacterium | reverse complement strand
GTCGAAGCGTACCTGTGTCGAAGCGTACCTGCATCAAGGCGTACCTGTACCGAAACGTAATGCCCATCCGGGTGCGGGTCAAGCGCGGGGTGGCGCATTTCATCCTCTCCGCAGGCCCCGGCTCGGCCCTGCCATCGCTCCCCCGTCGGCGTACCGTCGGCCTCTCATCGTGCCCGCCGGCCGAGGGCGCCTCCTGCCGCCGCGCTAAGCGTCCTGCCGCCGCGCTAGGCTTCCTGCAGCCGCTGCCTGCCGGCGATCTCGATGGGGCCGTCGAACCATTCCGTCCGAATGTTGAGGCCTCGGTCGTGGACCCGCTCCAGGAAGACGTCGTGCGGGATGGTGTTTTCGGGCACGTCGGCGCCGCCGCTGGCCACCGAGTCCTTGTCGGCAATGAGGCGGGCGATGGTGACCGTGGGAAGCGCTGTGCAGCGCATCATCGCGGTGAGCTGCGACGATTCGTCGTAGCGTTCCACCATTTCGTAGAGCAGGCTCCGCCGCTCCCCGTCGATGTCTCCCTGCACCAGCACGCGCATCAGGACGGCGTCCTCGTAGGTGCCGCCGAGCGTGTCGCGCAGGCGCCGGACGAGGATGTCGCGGTAGGTCAGGTGCGTGTGCACGCCGATGCGCCGCTCCTCGCCCAGTCCCAGCCCGAGCACGAAGCGCATCTGGTGGGCGTGGCCCGGCCACCGGATCGTCTTGTGATCGAAGGACTCGACCTCCCCCTCGAGCCGTTCGGTGAGGGTGGACATGCCGCCCTGTGTGCAGAACGCCTCCATCTCGGAGAAGGGGGCTTCTTCGAACTGCATCGTTTCGCTGCCGCTCAGGGCGTCTACCTCCACGACGCGACCGTTGCGGATGATTCGGGCGGGGTTGGTGTAGTCGGCCAGAATGCGATCGGCCGACCAGGAGATGCGGAAGTTGAAGGGTGGCTCCGGGTGGAGGGGGACGTCGCCGACCCGAAGCGAGACGTGGCGGGGAGAGTCGAAGTGCTGCAGGCCGCGCAGGGCGAGGATATTGACGAGGCCGGGGGCCAGCCCGCAATTGGGAACGATCCAGACGGACTTCTCGCGGGCCTGCTCGTGCAACTGCAGCTGCTGCTGAACGATGCGGTCGTTTCCACCCAGGTCGCAGTAGTTGATGCCGAGGTTGAGGCACAGCTCCGCCAGGTCCGGGTTCAGTTCGGGCGGTACGCAGCTGATGACGCAGTCGCTGCCGCTCAGAATCTGGGAGAGGACGTTGACGTCTCGGGCATCGACCTGAAACGACCGGAGTCGCTGGTCCTCCACCTGCTCGTGCAAATCCTGCAGGGCGCGAGAGCGGGTGTCGCACACCTGCACCCGCGAGACGGCGTCGTTGTGGGCGCAGAGCTCGCGCACGACGGCTGCGCCGATGGAGCCGGCTCCGATCACGGAGATCTTCATGGTGGGGAGGGGGACGGTCGGGAGAGGGACAAGTGGGAACGCGCAGGATTCGTGCCAGCGCACCTTCGCCGGGCAGGTCGCCTTGACACAGGCCGCCCCAGGGCGAGCGTCCCCGAGACGGTGCGTCGCGCTCGTACCGGGGCGTCAACGGTAGTTGGCGAGAGGGGCCATGGGAGAGACCGTGCCCGTGGTTCGGCCGGTCTGCAGAGCCGGCGCGCAGCCGCTACACGTCGCCGCGACCTTCCAGAGCGCGCGACAGCGTCGCCTCGTCGGCATACTCCAGGTCGCCGCCGATCGGCAGGCCGCGTGCGATGCGGGTAACGGACACGTCGAACGGCTCGAGCAGCTGAGAGATGTAGTAGGCCGTCGTGTCCCCTTCCACATTGGGGTTGACGGCCAGGATCACCTCGTTCACGCGCCCCTCGTCCGCGTCCTCCGAAGACGACGCGTCGGCTCCGTTCGACCGTTCCTCCGGTGAGGCGTCCTTCGGAGAGGCGTCTGCGCCGGGGTCGCCCGCTGCGCCGGCCGTCGTTGCCGACGCGCCGGACGGAGAGCCGCCGGAGAGGCCCTCGCCGTCCGGGTCCGCATCCACGGCGTCGAGCGGCGGCGGATCGCCGTCCGAGGCAAAGTCCGGATCGATGCGACGGGCGAGCTCGCGGATGCGGAGGTCGTCGGGCCCGACGCCGTCGAGCGGGGAGATCACCCCGCCCAGGACGTGGTACCGGCCCCGGTACTCCCCGGTCCGCTCGATGGCGAGCAGGTCGCTGGACTCCTCGACGACGCAGATGGTGGAGGGGTCGCGCTTCGAGTCGCTGCAGATCGGGCACGGGTCGCGGTCGGCCACGACGTGGCACGTCGAGCACCGCTGAACCTTTCGTTTGACCGCCAGCAGCGCCTCGGCGATCTTCTCGACGGCCTCCTCGTCCATCTTGAGGATGTAATTGGCCAGTCGCTGCGCCGTCTTTCGTCCGATCGTCGGCAGCTTCGTAAACTGCTCGACCAGCGCCTCGACCGACTCCGAGGTAAACTGCATAGGCAACCAGGTTCGAGGTGCGAGGTGCGAATGTCGAATGGGGGACGAGTGCCGGGCGGAGCCCCCCACTCGATACTCGACAGCCGAAAGTCGACACAGGGTTAGAAGCCGAGCTGGCCGAGGTCCATGCCCGGGGGAAGCATGCCGCCCATCGACTCGCGCATTTCTTCCTGCGCCATGTCGGAGGCGTCTTCGAGGGCCTTGTTCACGCCCGCGATAATCAGGTCTTCGAGCAGCTCCAGGTCGTCGGGGTCGACGGCTTCCGGATCGATCTCGATGCCCGTGATTTTCTGGGCGCCGTTTGCCGTTACCTTCACCATCCCACCGCCGGCTTCTGCCGTGACGGTCTTGTCTTCGAGTTCTTCCTGGGCGGCATTCATCTTCTGCTGCATGTCCATCATCTTCTTGAACATGTCCTGCATGTTCATGCCGCCGCCTTGTCCGCGTGCCATAAGCTTCGTCGGTTGATCTGCATTCGGTCGAAAGCTGAGAAGCGGTGGCCGGGCCACCGGCTGGCGCCAAGCCAGGCATCGCACCCCGCCGCCCGGCGGGAGTTCGGGGCGCATCGGATTGGCTGTCTTCATCGATACAACAAGCAAACGCACGTGCCGGCGCTGCGTTCAATTCCCGCCGGGGCATCGGCTGCTTTTCATCGATGCATCGTTCACCCCGTGCGAGGGCCGGGTCGTCCGATCGGCCCGACTGAGAACGGCGCCAGCGTGCAACCACCGAGAACGGCGCCAGCGTGCAACCGTCGGGCGCACGGTGCACTGTGCCGCGCCGCCCGGTGCTCGCGCGGGCCGCCGCCGTTCGGCTACCAGACCAGCTCTGCACCGAACTGGTCGAAGAGCCGGTCGAGGGCCGGGTAGTGTTCGCGCAGCTTCTCCATCTTCTTCTGCGGGTCGAGCGTGTCCTCGGCCTCCTGCGCGGCCGCCGAGGCCTCCGTGCGGTCGATCACGAACCGGAGCGACTCGATTTCTGCATCCACCACCTCGCGCAGGGTGCGTAGCAGGTACGACTGGTTCGTCTGAAACTGATCCCGGTGCAGGCTCTTCGGTCCGGCAATGACCACCTCGCCGCCCCGTGCGTCCGTCGCCTCGGCATCCCCGAGAAGAGCGCCGAGACTAATTTTGTCCGCCATCACGGTCTGCACGAACGCTTCCCACTCCGCCCGAACGGCGTCGAGGAGGGGGGGCGACGGGTCACCGGCGGAGGCAGGGTCCGGTGCAGCACCGCCGATGTCGGGCTCCGCCACCACCGAGTCCGTCGCCGACCCGGCCGCCTGCCCGTCTCCATATGCCGCCATCGGGCTGGAGGACGACGGTGAGGCGGGGCGGCCTTCCCGTCCGGACGAGGCGGGGTCGGGCGAATCGGTGGTCGAAGAGGAGCGGCCGGAGGCGGCTTCGGCGGATGCGGCCCCATCGTCCGTGCCTTCGCGCTCGTCGGCGTCCGAACCGTCCAACCCGTCCGAACCGCCCGAGCCGTCCGGCGCCGACTCCTTCAGGGCGGGGGTGCCGAAGAGGTCGCCGTAGCCCACGCCGCCGTCCGGGTCCTCCGGCTCGTCATCGGCCGGCCCCCCGCCGTCGTTGTCGGGGCCGGTCGATTCGTCATCGTCATCGGCCTCCGGCTCGTCGAAGGGGGGGGTGAAGCCGGGGTCGTCCGGCTCGTCGGGGATCGATTCCGGAGAGCGTCCCGCCGCGTCCGTCGCAGCCTCCGAGGACGGATCCGCAGACGAGGCGGACGCGTCGGGCGACGAGGCGACGGTGGAAGAAGGGGCGGTCGACGAGGCGTCTTCGGAGGACGGAGCGGCTCCGGACGCGCGCCCCTCGCCCGGTGCAGAGGCCGCCTCGGGTGCAGAGGCTTCTTCGGGTGCAGAGGCTTCTTCGGGTGCAGAGGCCGCCCCGGATGGAGAGGGCTGCCCGGACGCACCGCTGCTGCTTGCGGCGGAGGAGCCGGTTCCGGATCCGGGGCGTCCGTCGTCCGGGGAGGTCGCCTGTCTCCCCGAGTCGCCCCCCGCGCCGTCCCCAGAGTCGCCTCCGGAGTCGAGGCCCGAGTCGCTGCCTCCCGAGTCCTCGGCCGGGGCGTCCGAGGGAGGCGTGCCGGCGGAGCGGGGGGCGTTGTCAGGCGGGGAGGACGCGGGGAGGGTCTCCGGAAGGTCGCCCTGTTCCGCCATCTGTTCCAGGCGGTCGATCGTCTGCAGGACCTGTTTTAGGTCGGCCGCGCGTCGCATCTGGGCCATTTTCAACAGCGCCATCTCCAGTTTTAGGCGCGGCTGAGAGCTGCTCTTGATGTCGTCCTCGGCGTCGCCGGCAAGGGTGAGGAGGCGGAGCAGGTCGGCCTCGCCGAAGCGCTGGGCTTCCTCGGCATATCGCTGTCGGGTGGAGGCGGCCACCTCCTCCAGGGCGTCGTCTCCCAGCGAGCGGGCGACGAGCAGGTTGCGGAGGTGCTCGGCCAGACCGCCCAGAAACTCCTGCAGGTCGTAGCCGCTGCGCACGATGCGGTTGACGAGCCGCAGCACGCCGGCGGTGTCCTGCGTGGCAACGTGATCGGTGAGGCGGAAGAAAAGGTCCTGGTCGACGACGCCCAGGGCCTGCGTGAGGTCGCCGTACTGGAGGGTTGTCCCGCAGAGGGAGATCGCCTGGTCGAAGGCCGAGAGGGCATCGCGCAGCGCGCCGTCGCCCTTGCGGGCGAGGAGCATGAGCGACTCTTCGTCGGCCTCGATGCCTTCGTTGTCGCAGATGCGCCGCAGGTGGTCGACGATGCGGGGGACGGGGATGCGGCGGAAGTCGAAGCGCTGGCACCGCGACAGGATCGTCGGCAGCACCTTGTGGGGCTCGGTCGTCGCAAAGATAAAGAGCGCGTGCGGCGGCGGCTCCTCGAGGGTCTTCAGCAGGGCGTTGAACGCCTGCGTCGACAGCATGTGCACCTCGTCCAGGATGTAGACCTTTTTCGTCGAGCCCTGCGGCGGGATGCGAACCGTTTCCCGCAATTCGCGGATGTCGTCGACCTTGTTGTTCGAGGCGGCGTCCATCTCGAACACGTTCAGGCTGCGGCCCGCCTCGAAGGCCCGGCAGGAGTCGCACGTCCGGCAGGGCTCGGCCGCATCGTCGCGTTCCTCCGGCGGCGTCTCGCAGTTGATCGCCTTGGCCAGAATGCGCGCCGTGGTTGTCTTGCCGACGCCGCGCGGACCGCTGAAGAGGTAGGCGTGGGCGAGACGGTCGAGCTTCAGCGCGTTCTTGAGCGTATCCGTCACGTGCTCCTGGGCGACCACCTCTTCAAACCGGGCGGGCCGGTACTTGCGGGCGGCCACCAGGTACTCGTCGTCGCGCGACGCGGTCTCGGAGGCGCCCTCCGACGCCGAGCCGGGCGCAGAGGCGCCGGGATCGGACGGCGAGGACGACCGGTTCGGTTGGGACTCAGGTTCCGCCATAAACGACGCGGGGTGGAATGAGGGGACATACGACAACCGGGCCGCAGCCGGTGTGCAGGCAGGCGGACGGCCCGGTCGATCCAGTCGGGTGCTCTCTGTCAATATAGCCCGGGAGGCGAAGCGGAGTCAACCGTCTCAGCCGGCGTACGGTCCTGCTGAGCCGCTGCCCGGTTTCGGCACCGATCGTCCCGACCGGACGGGCCGAGGACGGGGCGGGGCCTAAAGGAGGGCGTCGCCCGACTCAACCACGCGGGTTCCGGCCCATCGGTCGCCCCATCTCCGCTGGTCGTCGCGGCGGGCGAGCTGGTAGGTTTCGACGAGAAGGGCACCACCGGCCACGAGAACCACGAGCGACTCCAGCGCCCCTCCCAGCAGGGGAAGGATCCCGAGAAACGGGGCGAGGACGGCCCCTCCCAGCAGCCCGTTGCGCCGAATGGAGGTTTCCAGGTTCATCGGTCCTCCGTCCAGGCGGCGGGGACGAAGGCCAGTGACGGCCTTGCCCACGGATCGGTACCGGATCGGCCCGACCTCCACGCCGTCTCGGGTCAGGACGTAGAGCGGCCCGATCACGCTCCCGATCACGGGAACCCACCCGACCAGAAGCATCAGCAGCGATATCACGACGCCGTCAACGAGCGCAGCCAGGAAGCGGGTGGAGAGGTCCGGTGCGGCGGCGTTCTGGATGGAGCCGACCGTCGAGCGGGAGGGCGGGTCGAAAGCAGCCATGGCCCGATTCGGAAAAGGAAAAAACGGCCGCCGGTGGGCGGCGTGCGTGCAGAGAAAACGCTTCGGGCCGGTTGTGTGTTACGGGCCGCACCGCTCCCTCTGCCGGGGAGCGCGCATCGGGGACGGGATCCTTCGTGAGCATACGGGAGGGAGACCGGTGCCGGCACGCCCCGGTTCCCCCCGGTGGGTGTAGTCGGGACGCGTGACGGATTGGGTGTTCCGGACTGGACGTTCCGGACTGGGCGTTCCGGGTTGCGCGTTACGGATTGGGCGTCTCGGGGCCCTTGTCGGGGTCCGTCGACGGTTCGCGCCGCTCGGGATCCGGCGTCGACGGCTCCCGGGAGGGATTCGTGTTGGGTTCGCGCGAGGGGTTGGGCACCTTAGGCGGCTGTTTCGGGCGCCGGGTCGGCGTCCGCTTGGGGGTCCGCCGCCGCTTGGGGGTCCGCCGCCGCGGGCCCGGCATACGCTTCGGGGTTGGGTTGGAAGGAGGGTGGGAGCGACGTCGCGTCATGGGGGGAGTCGCTTCGAGGGCAAAGAACAGTGGACCGTTGTGGAGGACATCCTACAACCAGTTCGCGCGCGTGTTGGGCTCCGTTACGGATACGCGATACGTGCTGCGCTCGAGGCGCGCCTCCCCACCCGGCTCCCCGTGGCTGGAGGCCTGTAGTCGGCTCCTCTCCCCCGCTTCTCTTACCCGGTCCTCTTACCCGGTCCACTCATCCGGCGTCCGACGTCGAATTGCGCGGTGCTGGGGGCCCGGCGTCCGAGGTCTCCGGCGCTCCGTCGGTGGGCAGGGTGGTGCTGCGCTCCAGGTGT
>CAKZLV010000228.1 GCA_937127285.1 uncultured Bacteroidota bacterium | reverse complement strand
CCCCCTATGCAGACGAAGTTGAAAGTGTGCGGCATTACGGCACTGGAAGACGCCCGCTACCTGGCGCCGCTCGGCGTCGACTACCTCGGCTTCATCCAGCACGAGGACAGTCCCCGGTATGCGCCGCCGCGACTGGCCGACGACATTCTGCAGTGGATCCACGGACCGGAGGCGGTTGGCGTGTTTGTAAATGACGATGCGGAGACGATCAACGAGGCCGTGGAGACCGCCGGCTTCGACCTCGCGCAGCTGCACGGCGAGGAATCGGCCGAGGTGTGCGCCGCCGTCGACGCACCCGTCATCAAGGCGGTTCGCGTGCGGCACGACGCATCGTCCGACCAGCTCCGCGCCGTCTTCGAGCGCTACGAGGACGTGGTCGACTACTTCCTGCTCGATACGCACAACTCCAGCACGTGGGGCGGTACGGGCGAGTCCTTCAACTGGCGCGTTGCCCGGGCGCTGGCCCGCGACTATCCGGTCTTCCTCGCCGGCGGCCTCAACGCCGACAACGTGGAGCGGGCCGTTCAAACCATGCGTCCCTACGCCATCGACCTGTCCTCCGGACTCGAAGCCGACACGCCGGGCGAAAAGTCCTTCGAAAAGATCGACGCGTTTATGGACGCCTACCGGGCCGGCAACGACGCCCTGAAGCAACGCAGCGACGGATAGCCCCCCTTCGCGCGGAACCGGCCCGGTCGGCCGGGCCTCCGTCTTTTCCGGTCCGTTTTGCATTCTGCACGACGTTCTTCCTCCGACCCCGACGATTATGCCTGAGACTGCAACCACGACCGACGCAACGTACACCGCCCCGGACGCCAACGGCCACTTCGGGTCGTACGGCGGGGCCTTCGTTCCCGAAATCCTGCATCCCGTCCTGCGGGAGCTTCGCGAGGCCTATGCCCATTACAAAGACGAACCGGAATTTGACGAAGAGGTCCGGTCCCTCCTCCGCGAGTACGCCGGCCGGCCCACGCCGCTCACGTACTGCAACCGGCTGACCGACGAAATCGGCGGCGCGCGCATCTACGCGAAGCGGGAAGACCTCCTCCACACCGGCGCTCACAAGCTGAACAACACGATCGGTCAGATCCTCCTCGCCCGGCGCATGGGCAAGGACCGGATCATCGCCGAGACCGGCGCCGGCCAGCACGGCGTGGCGACGGCGACGGTCTGCGCCAAGTTCGGCATGGACTGCATCGTGTACATGGGCACGGAAGACATGGAGCGGCAGCGCCTGAACGTCGAGCGCATGCGCCTGCTGGGCGCCGAGGTGCGCCCCGCCACCTCCGGCAGCCAGACCCTGAAGGACGCCACCAACGAAGCGATCCGCGACTGGGTCTCCAACCCCGCCGACACCTTCTACATTATCGGCTCGGTCGTCGGCCCGCATCCCTACCCGATGATGGTCCGCGACTTCCACCGGGTGATCGGCGAAGAGACGCGCGAGCAGCTTCTGGAGAAGGAGGGCCGGAAAGCACCGGACGCCATCGCGGCCTGCGTCGGCGGCGGCTCGAACGCGCTCGGCATCTTCTTTCCGTTCATCGGCGATCCCGGCGTCGAGATGGTCGGCGCCGAAGCGGCCGGGGAAGGCCTCGACGGTCGCAACGCGGCGACGCTCTCCAACGGCACGCCGGGCGTGCTGCACGGCGCGATGAGCGTGATGCTGCAGGACGACGCCGGCCAGGTCGAGATTGCCCACAGCCTCTCGGCCGGCCTCGACTATCCCGGCGTCGGTCCCGAGCACGCTCACCTGCGCGACACCGGCCGCGTCTCCTACCCCGGCGTCACCGACGAGGAGGCGCTGGAGGGCGTGAAGCTGCTCTCCGAAACGGAAGGCATCATCCCCGCCCTCGAAACCGCCCACGCCGTCGCCATCCTTCCCGACCTCGCCCGCCGCATGGCGGACGCGCACGGTGACGACGCCGTCGTCATCTTCAACTGCTCCGGCCGCGGCGACAAGGACATGGACACCATCGCCGCCAACATCTGACCCTCAGGTTGTGGGTTGAGGAGTCCGGGTTAAGGGGGTTGGGTGGGGACGTTTTCCGTCGGTACGGCACGACCTGCGAGCCACGCCCCTCCGCCCAGTGCCCCAAGTTCGACGCCTCCGGTGCCCGTCGGTGATTACCGAACCTGCGCCTTCCGTCTTTCAACCATCCACCCTTCCAGCCGCGTAGCCAACCATGTCTCGACTTGATCGCACGTTTCGGTCCCTCCGCTCGCGCGGAGAGCCCGCCATGGGGCTGTTTCTGACCAATGGATTTCCGACGCCGGACGCCACCGTCCCCCTCCTGCACGCGATCGACCGCGGCGGGGCCGACTTCATCGAGCTCGGCATGCCGTTCAGCGATCCCCTCGCCGAGGGCCTGCCCATCCAGCGCTCCAGCGCCCGCGCGCTGGCTCAGGGCGTCACCATGGCCGACGCCTTCGAACATGCCGCCCGCTTTCGGGCAGACAGCACCACCCCCTTGCTGCTCATGGGCTACGTCAATCCCGTGCTGAAGTACGGGGTCGACCGGTTCTGCACCGACGCGGAGGAGGCCGGGGTCGACGGGCTCATCCTGCCCGACCTGCCGCCCGAGGAGGCCGGGGTCGTCACGGAAGCCGCAGCCCGGCACAACCTCGACCTCGTGTTCTTGATCGCGCCCAACTCGACGGACGCCCGGATCCGCGAGGTGGACGAGCTCGCCAGCGGATTCGTCTACGCCGTGAGCGTCACGGGCCTGACGGGAAGCGACATCAAAGGGTCGACCACGGTCGACGCCTACCTGAAACGCGCCCGGACGCTCGTCGACGACACCCCCCTCTGCGTTGGGTTCGGGATCAAGTCGCACGACGACGCCATGCGGCTGACGCAGCACACGGACGGGTTCATCGTCGGCTCGGCCCTCATCAACCACTGCGCCGAGCTCTGGGACGACGACGCTCTCGACCGCGCGGCGCGGCTGGACGCGGTGGAGACGTTTGCGCGGCGCCTCAAGTACGGATCCGAGGAACCGGTGCCGGAACCGGAACCGTAGATGCTGTTGGCCTCCTCTCGCTGCCCTCTCGCCTCGGTCTCTCGCTCTCATGTCTCGGTTCGGTTCGCGTCTGGTTCCTGTTCTGCCCCTGGCTCTTTGGGCGGTCCTCACCGGGGCCGTCGTGACCGGATGCGAAGGCGATTATCGGCCGCGGGCCACCGGTGAGGAAGGAGCCGTCACCGTCGTGGTCGACAGCACGAACTGGAAGGGACCGCTCGGCAAAGCCATCCGGTCGAGTCTTGGCCCCTACGTCGAAACCCTGCCGACGGCGGAGCGCTACTTCACGCTCAAGCAGGTCGACCTCGACTCGGAGCGGACCTTTGAGAGCGTGAAGGACCGCAAGAACGTCGTCTTCGTCGCCCCGCTCAGCGACTCCACCAACGAGGCCAACTTCCTCCGGCGCCGCCTCTCCCCGGAAGCGCGGCAGGCCGTGATGGACGGGCAGCAGGCCGTCGTTGAAAAGCCGAACCTGTGGCGGCGCAGCCAGCGGGTGTATTTCGTGACGGCCGCGACGACCGAGGACCTCGTTCGGGCCCTCGAAGACCGGGGCGGGGAGATGCGGCAGAGCTTCAAGGCCGTCACCCTCGAGCGCATGCAGCAGGAGATGTTCGAGAAGGCGCGACAGACGAACCTGGAGGACTCCCTCCTGCAAACCCACGGGTTTGCCGTGAACGTGCAGCACGACTTCGTGCTCGCCGATCAGAACCGGACGGACTCGACCGGATTCGTGTACCTTCGGCGCGTCCTGACCGATACCTGGCGCAACGTCATGATCTACTACGAGGAGAACGCCCGGCCGGCGCGCCTCACGCCGGGGTGGGTCACCCGCACGCGCGACTCGCTGTCGCAGATCTATCAGCGCGGCAACGTCGCCGGCTTCCTGCGCACCGACTACCGCCGCCCCCTGCAGGCGCAGGAGATCAGCTTTCTCGACCGCTACGCCTTCGAGACGCGCGGGCTCTGGCACATGGTGGCCCGGGCCGACAGCGTCGATGCCCAGCCGAGCCTGGGCGACTACGTCGAGCTGGGCATGGGCGGGCCCTTCGTCAACTACAGCTTCTACGACCAGGCCTCCGGCCGGCTGTACATGATCGACGGCTCCGTCTTCGCTCCCGGCTACGACAAGCTGGACTTCATCCGGCACATGGAGATCATCGCCCGCACCTTCCGCACCAGGCAGGACGCGCGGGCGTCCGACGACGCAGTCGCCACCGCGCAGACCGACGGTGGATAGTCGGCGCCCGTAGCGCCCCCCCAAACGGCTCGCCCTGAAACGCCTCGGGGCGAGACCGCACCTTCAAGAGCGTCCGTTCGCGCCCCTTCTTTCTTCCCGAAACGCGTTTTCCTCCGCCCCGCGTGCCCGCCCCCCGCTCTTCCCCGACCCGGTTGACGCTGTCCCGGCTGACGCTGTCTCGGTGGCTGCACCTGGGGGTTGCGGCCGTCTTGGCGAGCGGCGTGCTGCTGTCCTGTTCCGCCCTGTCGTCGGACGACCCTCCGCTGTCGGAGGAGGCGTTTCAGCACGTGCTGATCGAACTGCATTTGTGGTCGGCCCGTGCGGAGCTGCAGGACTCGGTCTCGAACGCCCGGCGCGACTCCATTTTCGAAGCGGCCGGGACGACGGAGGACGACTTTCAGGCGACGCTTCGCTACTACACCCAGCGCCCCGAGCGCCTGGAAGCAATCTACGACCGGACGCTCGACAGCCTGCAGGCACTGCGGGGGCGGCTGCGGGAGCGGTCGCTGCCCGGTGGGACGGAGGAGAGCGGCCGGCCCTGACGTCCACCTCGGCCTCCAGGCGACGGACAGGCCGGGGCGGGTCGTCCGGCATCGAACGGGGGACGCCCGCGGCGAGGTCGGCGGTCGTGTAGCGGTTTCCGGCCGTCCGGCACGCATGGAGCGACCGATGACCTCGCTCCTCCTCTCCCCACGACCTACGACCATGTGGCAGGCCCTCGTCGACTGGTTCCTGGGCCTCGGCGCCGACTACGGCGTCGACCCGATCATCTTCGGCAGCATCTCGGTGGGCGCGATCCCGTTTTTCTGGGCGTCCGTCGCCTGGCTCGTCCGCACCCTGCGACGGGGCCGACCGATCGTGCTTCCCGTCATCGCCACCGCGCTCTGCGTCTTGTCGGCCTACGTCTACCTCTTTCTCGCCGGCGAAGGGCTGCCGTCGTGGGTGTACGGCGCCGTCGCTGCCCTGGTCGGCTACAGCGCGTACTCAACATGGGCGACCGTCCGGCGGGCGACGTCGTCGGAGGCGGAGGATGCCTCCGACGGGTCCTTGTCTGCGCGCCCCCGGCCCGAGCATTCCCGGCCCGAGCCTTCCCTCTCTGGGGATTCCCTCGCTGAGGATTCCCTCTCCGGGGATCCCGAATCTGAGGGCCCTGCACCGGCGGCTCGGGCATCCAAGGATCCGGCTTGACGGACTCCGTCACTCCGCGACCGCTTCGGGAACTGCGTCCGGCGGAGCGTCCGTGGGGATGAAGTCGCGACGCACCTGCTCGGTGAGCGCCGCGGCGAGCGCCTTGCGGTCGCCGGCGTCGTCGGGGCGGTGGCGGCCGAAGGTCACCGTGGCCTCGATGCGCGGAATCTTGAGCAGGTCCCAGACGTGGTCGGCAAAGGTCATATCGCCCCACCAGGCCACGTGCGTCTGCGCGGGCGGCTCCCCCTCGGGCGTGCGATAGCTGATGCTGGCCGTGTGGATCGGGCGCGATGCCCCCACGAAGGGAAGCAGCAGCGAGCCGCGGAAGTCGAGAACTTCCTCCCCGCGCGAGGAGGTGCCTTCGGGAAAGACCACCACCCCCTGGCCGCGATCCACCGCCGCCTCGATGGTTTCATTGACGCGCAGAATGTCTCGGTGGGCGCGCCGGTCGATAAAGACGGTGCCGCCCACCGCGGCCGCCAGTCCGACGCCCGGCCAGCTCCGAATCGCCTTTTTGGCGACGAGCACCCCGTGGGTGATCGAGTTGAGCAGGACGACATCGACGTAGCTGAGGTGGTTGGAGACGAGCAGAAACGGGGGCTGCGGCGGGTCGTCGCCGCGGACGTCGACGTGCAGGTTGAGAATGCGGCAGCACCCCGCCCCCCAGAGCGCCACCCCGCGGTCTCGAAGCTGCACCGTGGGCCGCACCGGCAGCAGCCCCCGGTCCGCCAGCCCGATGAGGCCGTTCAACACCGACACGAACCCGACCGACGTGGCCGACCAGATCACGAGAGCAACGGCACGAAC
>CAKZLV010000227.1 GCA_937127285.1 uncultured Bacteroidota bacterium | reverse complement strand
GCGTGATTGGGGTGGATCCCTGTGGGTCGGTCTTTCACAAGTACTTCCACGAGGGCGTCTTCGACGAGGACGAGATCTATCCCTACTTCACCGAGGGCGTCGGAGAGGACATCCTCCCCGAAAACATGCACTTCGACGTCGTCGACGACTTCGTGCAGGTGGGCGACAAGACGGCGATGCAGATGACCCGCCGCCTCGCCCGCGAGGAGGGTCTGTTCATCGGACAGTCCTGCGGCATGGCAATGGCCGGCGCGCTCAATTGGATCGACGACCATGCGGACGAACTGACCGAAGACGACGTCGTGGTTGTCCTCCTGCCCGACTCCGGCTTCCGCTACCTCTCGAAGACGTACAACGACGAGTGGATGCGCAACCACGGCTTTCTGGAGCGAAAGCCGGACGTCACCGCCGACGAGGTCGTCAAGTTCCGGCAGAAGAGCCGCAACGTGATCTCCGCCCACCCGTCCGACGCCATCGGCGACGTGATCGAGCGGATGACCGAGGAGGGAATCTCGCAGATGCCCGTCGTCGAGGACGGCGACGTGGTGGGAAGCGTGACGGAAACCCGGATCCTGAACCGCCTCATCGATGACCCGGACGTCCGCACCGCGCCCGTCCGCACCATCATGGGCGATCCGCTTCCGGTGGTACCGGCCTCGCTGTCGCTGGATCACCTCTCCGGCTACCTCGAGCGAGAGGCCGGCGCGGTGCTGGTCCATCACGGACCGGAATCCGGCTACTCCGTCCTCACGAAGAGCGACCTAATCAGCGCCCTCGCCCGCGTGGGGAACGGGAACGGATAAACGGAGCGGGAGGCTGGGGACGCGTGGGGGCTTTGGATGCCTGGGGGCTTTGGATGCCTGGGGGCTTTGGATGCGTGGGGGCTGTGGGCGCGTCTGGGAGTGGTGAGGCGGCAGTGGGCGGGCGTGGTGAGAAGTCGCGAGGCGCGCCTCGCGACTCCATGTATTTCGCGACTCCATGTACTTTGCTATCGTGCGTCTTCCTGCACCTGACGCTCGTTCCCATCAGATTCGACAGGTGCGGATGTCGGTAATGATGATGCCCTTGGCGCCGATGTCCGTCAGATCGTCCATGATGGCATTGACGTCGTCCTGCTCCACCATTGCCTTCACCGCCACCCAGCCGTCCTTGCTGAGAGGGGAAACGGTCGGGCTCTCGATGCCGGGCGTGATGGTTCGGGCCTCCGACAGGGACGACCGCGGCAGGTCGTATTCGACCACGACGTACTCGCGGGCGACGAGGATGCCGCGCACGCGCTCGGCGAACAAGCGGGCGCTCTCGATCTGGGCCACGTCCCCGTTCTGGGCGACGAGGATGGCCTGCGTGTCCAGGATCGGAGGACCGGCCGTTTCGAGCCCGGCCTCGTCGATCGTCCGGCCGGTCTGCACGACGTCGGCGATGGCGTCGGCCACGCCGATGTCGATGGAAATCTCGACGGCGCCGTCCAGGTCGATGATGTCGGCATCAACGCCGCGCCGGTCGAGGTCCTTGCGGACGAGGTTTGTGTAGGAGGTGGCGATGCGGGTGTCGGCGGTGAACGCGTCCGGCGTCAGGTCGCTTTCCTTCGGGACGGCGTAGCAAAAGCGCGCCTCTCCGAAGCCGAGATCCATCACGTGCTTCACGTCGGCTCCGGAGTCGTGCAGCAGGTCGAGGCCGGTCACGCCCAGGTCCAGCACCCCGTTGCTCACGTAGGTAGCGATGTCGCGCGGACGCAGGAAGACGAACTCGACGCCGTTGTGGTGGTCGCGGACCGATAGCTCCCGGCCTCGTCGTTTGCAGTGGTAGCCGGCGTCGCTGGCAAGTTGAACGGCGCCGTCGGACAGCGCGCCCTTGTTGGGGAGAGCAATCTGGAGCATGAAGCGAGCGGGAGACTGTGTGATGGGATGATCGGCGGATCGAAGGGGCGGACTGGTGGATGGGGGATGCCGAATCCCGAAGTAGGATTCGGGGGGATGGAACGATGGGTGGAGGGACGATGGGTGGAGGGAGGATGGCAACACACCTCACGTTCATCCATCCATTCTTCCGACGTCCACCCCCGAACGGAGCCTGCGAGGTTCGTGTGATGGGCAGCGTAGGCGGCTGTCCTCTCGGGCCCGCATCATCCCCTCCTCCCGCCCACCCGTCCGTCGATTCCTACAGGTGTTCGTATACGTCGTCGAGGTCGAGGTCGCAGGCCAGCATCATCACCTGGCAGTGGTAGAGGAGCTGCGAGAGCTCTTCGGCGGTGCGGTCGCGTCCCTCGTGGTTGGCCGCCATCCACACCTCCCCGGCTTCCTCCAAGAGTTTCTTGCCGACGGCGTGGGGACCGTCGTTGACGGCCTCGACCGTCCCGGAGTCGGGATCCTGGCGATCGACCTTTGCCTGCAACTCGGCAAATAACTCTTCAAACCGTTTCATGAGCGGGGTCCCCAGTGAGCGGAAGAGGAGAAGGGCCGGTGGCGTCCTTCGGGGGGCTTTCGGGGGGCTGCACGGACGCAGCAGCCGTCGAGGCCGTCGCGCCCGTGGCGGGCGGGACAGCCGGCACAACACTCGGCAGACGTAACGTACGGCGTTTCGGTCCTTTTCTATACGGTGGCGCTGCTCTTTCCGGCAGAATTCGCACGCAGGAAACGGTATGGTCATCTCCGTTGCCCGCAGCGCCGTAGACCGGGCCGTAGATCAGGCCGTAGACCGGCCGGTTCTCCGGTCATTCGTCTCCGGTCATTCGGGGGAGCCCGGATCAATGCGCCCGTCGCGCAAGCGAACGACCCGCTCGGTCACGTGCTCGATTTCGTCGAAGTGGTGGGTGACGACGAGAACGGTTCGGTTCTGCTCGCGGTGGACCGATGCGAGCAGGTCGACGATTTGCGCTCCGGTTTCGGAGTCGAGGTTGCCGGTGGGTTCGTCGGCCAGAAGAAGAGGGGGGTCGCCGACGAGGGCCCGGGCCGTGGCCACCCGCTGCTGCTCGCCGCCGGACAGCTCGGCGGGCCGGTGGTCGAGACGGTCGCCGAGGCCGACCATTTCCAGGCACTCGGCGGCGCGGTCGTTGCGCGTCTCGGGGGCGACGCCGGCAAGGATCATAGGCAGGGCCACGTTCTCCTGCGCCGTCATGGTGGGCACAAGGTGAAACTGCTGGAAGATCATCCCGATCATGGTGCGCCGGTAGCGCGCCTGCGCGTCGCCCGTGAGCGTGTTGAGCTTCCAGTCGCCAACCGAGATCGATCCGGCGGTGGGTTGATCCATCGCCGCCAGCATGTACAGCAGCGTCGACTTGCCGGAGCCGCTCGGCCCCACGACGCCCACAAACTGTCCCTCGGGGATCTCCAGGTTCACGTCGTCCAGGGCGTGCACCGGGGTCTGCCCGCGGGTGTATGTCTTGGTGACCTGATCGAAGCGGACGAGGGGCGAACCGGGCGTCCCGGTGCCGTTCGTCGCCGCGGTCGAGGAGGAAACAGAAGAGGAATCGGGCATGGGGAGGCAGCGAAGAATCCAGAGGACAATCTACCGAAGAAAAACCCTGAAGCCAGCAGGACCCCGAAGCCGGCAGGATCCCGAAGCGGGCCGGGAACCCGGGCGTCGGGGGCGCCGGGACTGGTGGGCCGGCG
Organism: uncultured Bacteroidota bacterium; assembly: GCA_937127285.1. Classification (GTDB taxonomy): domain Bacteria; phylum Bacteroidota; class Rhodothermia; order Rhodothermales; family Salinibacteraceae; genus CAKZLV01. The sequence continues at coordinate 2,652 of CAKZLV010000227.1, read as the reverse complement.
GTTTTGGGACCGTAAACGGATACCGGATTGGATGACCCCGACGCGTGTGCTACCGCTCGCGGAGAGGGGCGGTTCGTGCGACCGGCCGATGCGGATCAATTGATACTTGAAATTCGAAAATCCGCGGGGTCGGCGGTCTGGATGTTGTCCGCCCCACTCATTACGTTTGCTTCGTAGATGAATGCTTCGTGCGCGAACCCCTTTTCACCGGACGCGACCCCGTGCCCATGACGAATCTTCGTTCGCTTCGCTCCTCCCGCCCGGCTCTCGTCGATCGGCTTCGCGAGGAAGAAGCGTCGGCGCTCCTGCAAGTTGCCGGCGTCGTCGGCTTCGCCCTGCTGACGGCCCTCGCCGCACAGGTCAACGTGCGCCTCTACCTGTGGGAGGTCCCGATCACGCTGCAGACCATGGCCGTTTACGCCAGCGGACTGTACCTGGGATGGCGCAACGGGCTGCTGGCTCAGGCGCTCTACCTGTTGATGGGCATGGTGGCTCCCGTATACGCCGGTAGCGGGTACGGCCCGGACTACCTCCTCGGTGCCGTGTCGGCCGGGTACCTGCTGTCGTATCCGGTTGCGGCTGCGGCCATCGGGGCCCTGTCGAAGCGGTGGAAGAGCCTCAGCGGGGCAACCGTGTCTATGCTCGTCGGCTACGCCATCGTGTTCACGATCGGGGTGACGTGGCTGCACTTCGCTGCCGGGCACGCGACGTGGATGGAGTCGATCGACAAGGGCATGCTGCGGTTCCTCGTGATCGACCTGGCCAAGATCGCCGGCCTCGGTCTCCTGTACGCCGGGACGCGCACCCTCAGCAGCACGTAGGGGGTTCGGCAGCCGGCAAGACCCTCAGGACGCCGTCGGCGAAGCGTCCGGGAGTGAAAGGGAGGCCGGGGGCCACCGGTCCGCTGCCAGATAGGTCCTTGCCAGATAGGTCCCAAGAAGTCCACAAGATCGCCCGGAGTCAGAGACGGAGGAACAGCCGCTTTTCCGTGCAGGTTCAGGTCCGTGCACCACAGCCTCGCTGCACGCCACGGCCTCCCTGCACGCTGCTCGTTCCACCATGAACCGCCTTGCCCTCATCGTGCTGATCGCCACCTGGAGCGTTGCCGCCGCAGCGGCAGCGCCGGCCCGGGCGGGCGGGTCGCACCTGCAGGTGGCCGACGATACGGTGGAGGTCGACACCTCGGCGCTGTCGCCCGATTCCCTCTATGCGCTGCGAACCCCGGACGCATCGCTTCTCGACGATCCGTTCGTGCGCACGACGGGGAAGGACGGCCTCGACCATCTCTACGACCTGGAGTTCGAAGCGGCGCGGGCACTGTTCAACCAGATCGATGAGCGCTACCCCAACCACCCCATCGGCCCGTTCCTCAAGGGACTGAACCTGTGGTGGAAAATCCTTCTCGACCTGCCGGATACCTCCCACGACGAGGCCTTCTACCGGCAGATGAACGAGGTCATCGATCGGTGCAATGCGCTTCTCGACGAAAACCCCGACCACTTCGACGCCGCGTTCTTCAAGGGCGCAGCGCTGGGCTTTCGGGGGCGCCTTCGCTCGAACCGAAGCAACTGGTTGCGCGCGGCGTACGACGGCAAGCGCGCCATCGGGTACGTGCGAGACATCGCCGAACGGGCTCCGAACAACAACGACTACGTGTTCGGCAAAGGGATGTACGACTACTACGCCGCGATCATCCCCGAGGAGTATCCCGTCTCCAAACCGGTCATGTGGATGATGCCGGACGGGGACAAGGAGCGGGGACTCTCCCTCATCCGGCGGTCGGCGGAAAAGGGGTGGTACATCCGGACGGAGGCCACGTACTTTCTCACGCAGATCCACTATCTCTACGAGAACAACTTCTCCAAGGCCCGCCGATATGCGGGCTGGCTGCGCGAGGAGCATCCGAACAACGCCTACTTTCACGTCCTGGAGGGCCGCGTGTATGCCAAGTGGGGGCGGTGGGACCGCGTCGCCTCGATCTTTCGCGAGGTCGTTGACCGCCACGAGGCCGGCCGCACCGGCTACAACGCGCACATGGCCCAGGTTGCGCGCTTCTTCCTGTCGCGCGCAGCCCTCTACCAAAACCGGTTTCGGGACGCGCTGACCCACCTTGCCGACCTGGAACGCCTTACCAAGGGAGACGACACAGCAGCCGAGTACCGCGTCGTCGGCTACCTCTACCAGGGCATGGTGTATGACGCCCTCGGCCGCCGGTCGATGGCCGTCAGCCGCTACAAGACGGTGCTGGCCCTGGAGGATCACTGGGATGCCCACAAGCGGGCCCGCAACTACCTGACGGAGCCGTACGGAGGGTGATGGAGTGGAGGGGGCAATGCCCGTTGAACGCCCGCTGCGGGTACAGATTTTCTCCCGATCGATGCTCTCGACGTAGAACGGAGAGCAGCGCGTACAGCCCGGCGACGCGAACGCAGTGAGTTCGTGCCGGTTGGGGCGGCTGTTTCCGTCCCCTTTTGGGCGGGTCCAACAGTGTGAAGTTGTTCGCGGAGAGGCGTTTCACAATCCCCCGAACAGGCTGTCTGTCCCCGCTTCCTTCATTCGACCGTCTTTTCTCTCCATCCATTGAGATTGTTACCAACCCCGATGTCCATTTTGATGGCCCCAAAATGGACGAGACGAGCGAAGCGACTCACG
>CAKZLV010000226.1 GCA_937127285.1 uncultured Bacteroidota bacterium | reverse complement strand
GCCCCGTGACTGGTTGCACCGACGACTCGACGCATTCTGTGCATCGGCACAATAGAGGCCGCTTTTCGCGGCCGGATGAGCCACGCCGGGGAGCTCGCTGGAGCGTGCCGGCCGTGCTGTCCGTGCTACTGATGCTGACGGGGTGCCTGCCGAGCAGTTGCCAGCGAGAGGGGAACGAAGCGCTCTATCCGGCGGACTCCACCTCGCGAGACATTGCGCAGTCGACGCCCGTCGATACGCTGGAGCGTCTGTGGTCGACGCGGGCGTCGGACGCCGAGGGGGCGGTGCCGCTGACGCACCCCCGCTCGGTGCGCTTCTACGACGACGGGCGGCTGGCGGTGAGCGACGTCGAGCGCGATCGCCTCTTTCTCTTCGCGCCGAACGGTACGCTTCAGCAAACGGTGAAGGAGCAGGATTCGATGGATGTGCCCTACCTCGCCGGAGTGCGAAAGGGGGGCGCAGGGCAGCGGGATACGCTCGTGGTCTTCAGCGCCGGAACGAATCGGTTCGACCTCTTCGTGGACGGCCGGCGCCTGCCCGGACGGTCGGTCTCGTATGAGCGTCCGGCCGAGGAAACGCTCGTGTACCCGGCCGCCTCCGACGCCGCCTATTTCGTGAAGGCGATCGGACAGAACATGTCCGGACGCGTCGACCGGCTGAACCGGCAGGGGGATCGGGAGGCGCAGCGCTCCCTCGACGGACCGTATTGGCACCATGCCGGAGGCCTTCGCGCCTGGGGAGATACGCTCTTGAGCCTGGCGGGCTTCCGGCCGGTGATCGAGCGGATGCCCCTCGCGTTCAATGCCTCCACGTCCGTCGACACGACCGCCCTCGTCGGGTTCGATTCCCCGATGCTGGAGCGGCGGTACGCGTTCTCACAGGGAGATGTGGAGCGGCCTCCATTGCTCACCCCGGACGCAGCGCCTCTTGGGGACTCCCTCTACGTCCTCAACCTCCGCCCGGGATGGATTCGCGTTGATGTCTACGACCGTTCGGGGCGGCTGCAGCATGCGCTCGTCGAGTCCCATGAAGGCGGCAATCCGAACTTCAACGCCGTCGGCCTTGACGTCCGGCGAGACGGCGAGGCGCTCCTGATCGCCGTCGCCCTCCGCAGTCCCGAGCCGGCGCTCGAGGTCTACCGCTGGCAGCCCGGCGGAGAATTGGCCGGCCGGTGAAGCGGCGGCGGGGACACGGGTCACTGGTCATTGGTCACTGGACACCGGTCACTGGACACCGGTCACTGGACACTGGGGAGGCGGAACCTGTTTTCAGCCACCTTCTCCCACCGCCTCCGTGTGACCGCAGGAAGCAACCCACCCTCGATCCTCCACCCTCGATCCTCCATTCTCGATCCTCCATCGTCCATCCTCCAATCCCCGAATTTCCGTGGACCCATTCGGCACGATCGAGGAGAGTCCGCGTCGGAGTGCGGAAGGACGGGCAGCTTGGATCAAAAGTAGTACCGGAAGCCGATGCCGCCGCCGCCGTCGCCGTCCGTGTCCGGGATGACGGAGATGCGGGGCGTGATCTGGCCGTAGAACTCGAAGCGGCGGTCGACGACGAAGGTGAGACCGACGGTGCCGCTGATTCCGAAGACGGCTTCGTCGTCCGTATCCCGGTCATCGAAGCCGACGAACGCGCCCGGACCGACGAACCATTCGAAGTCCTGGTCGATGTTTTCGGCGTTGATGTCCTGGTTCCAGAGGGCGCGGCCGTTCAGGAAGAAGAAGTCGTCGAGGTCCCATGCCGCCAGGAAGTCGTACGACAGAGCGGTTTCGTTGTAGACCTTCAGCGTCAGGCCGCTGGGCTCCCCGATTTGACCGCCGAAGCCGACCGACCCGGTCGTGCGCTGAGCATGGGCCAGGGAGGTGCCGGCGAGCACCAGAAGCAAGGAGAGACCAACGAGGCGAAGGGCAGAGCGAGACGTCATGGGCACACGAAGCCGAATGCGAAGAGGCCCCGCCTCGGGACGCCGGGCGGAGCGGAGAGAAGGAACCATCCATCGCGGTGGAACGACCGGCGCCGGCCGCCCGCATCCAGCAGGCGCAACGTGCACGTACCAGGTCGAGCCGACCCGGAGCAACGTGCCGGGTGCGACAACGTGGCAGGTGCAACGGAGCCGTACGACGAAGGAGTTTCGGGCCGGAGGCGGCATTTCCAACAATCTTCCCCGGAAGAAGCCGCACCGGTGCACGACGGGCTGCCCGGAACGGCCGGAAGCGACTGTTGCGTATGCCGAAATCGTAATGCCTGAGGGGACGGCTTTTGCGGCGCCCGGAGAGCCGGTCAGAGGGGGAACAGCGTACTCCACCCTGCGTGCCACCACGCGTCCCGCTCGGACACGCCCATCACCCTCTGCATCACTCGACTCCTGGCAGTATGGCCCCGACCGACGCATCCACCCTCGGCGAGCTGAAAGAATCCGGATACACGGTCCGCACCGTCAAGGAGGAACTGCGGGCCAACCTCATGGCGAAGCTCCGGGCCGGAGACGACGTCTTCCCCGGCATCGTTGGCTACGACCGGACGGTGATCCCGCAGATCCAGAACGCCATCTTGGCCAAGCACGACATCATCCTGTTGGGGCTGCGCGGGCAGGCGAAAAGCCGCATCATTCGCATGCTGCCGCGTCTTCTCGACGACGCCATTCCCGTGCTCAAGGACACGCCCCTGAACGAAAACCCGTTCAACCCGATCACCAAGCAGGGGCGCGAGATGGTGGAGGAGCACGGCGACGACGCACCCATCGACTGGCTGCCGAGGTCGGAGCGCTACGGGGAGAAGCTCGCCACGCCCGACACGACGATTGCCGACCTGATCGGGGACATCGACCCGATCAAAGCCGCCAATCTGCGGCTCACCTACGCCGATGAAGAAGTGATTCATTTCGGCATCATCCCGCGCACCAACCGCGGCGTGTTTGCCATCAACGAACTGCCGGACCTGCAGCCGCGCATCCAGGTCGGCCTCCTCAACATCATGGAGGAGCAGGACATCCAGATTCGGGGCTTCAACGTGCGCTTTCCGCTGGACGTGATGATGGTCTTTTCGGCCAACCCGGAAGACTACACGAGCCGGGGGAACCTGATCACGCCGCTCAAAGACCGGATCGACTCGCAGATCATCACCCACTACCCGAAGTCGATCGACCTCGGGATCGAGATCACCGAGCAGGAGGCGTGGCAGGATCGCGCCAACGGCGCCGACGAAGACGTCGACGTTCACATCCCGCACGTCTTTCGGGAGATCATCGAGCAGATTGCCTTCGAGGCGCGCGAGAGCGAGTACATCGACCAGATGTCCGGCGTCTCCGTACGCGTCACTCGTGCGGCGCTGGAAGATCTGATCAGCGCCGCCGAACGACGTGCCCTCCTCAACGGCGAGGACGAAACCACCGTTCGCGTCAGCGACCTGATCCAGGTGGAGCCGGCCATCACCGGCAAGGTCGAGCTCGTCTACGAGGGCGAGCAAGAGGGGGCGCAAAACGTGGCGCTCAATCTCATCGGCCGGGCCGTCAAGGAGATCTTCACCGATTACTTTCCGGACCCGTCCGACAAAGAGAAGGGCGGCCGCGACGCCTATTCGAAGGTTCTGAACTGGTTCGCCAACGGCAACGAGGTGGAACTGGAGCAGGACATGGACTTCACCACCTACGCGCAGACGCTCGACCAGATCGACGGCCTGAAAGAGGTGGTGGAAACGCACACCAGCCCCAGCAGCCCCTCGGATACGGCGGCGGTGATGGAGCTCGTTCTGGAGGCCCTGCACCAGAACTCGCTCGTCGGCAAGGAGGTCAGCGACGGCGAGCAGACCTACAACGACATCATGGGCTCGATGCTCTCCGGCTTCGGCGATGGCGGCTTCAGCGAAGACGACTTCGACGACGAAGACGACTGGGACCGGCTGTAGCCCGACGGCGACCCGGCTGTCGGGGTGCGCAGATGCCGGATCGACGGGCCGGGCACGACGCCGCGCCCGCACCCCCCTGCGGACCCTGCGGACCCTGCGGGCAGCCCCACCCACCCCCTGACCACCGAACGAACGGAGCGACCGACGCAACGTACCGGAGCAACGCCCATACCCCAATCATGCAGTTTTCGATTCGCAAGGCCACGCCGGACGACGCCAAGACCCTGGCCGATCTGATCGTCGAGTTGGCCACCTACGAGCAACTCATGGACGAGGCCGAGCCGTCGGCGCACCGGCTGAGGGAGCATCTTCAAGAGGACGCGCAGCCTCGGTGCGAGGCGCTGCTGGCGGAAACGGACGACGGCACGGCCGTCGGCTTCGCCCTCTTCTACCGGCACTACTCCACCTTCCTCACCAACTTCGGCCTCTACCTCGAAGACCTCTTCGTGCGGCCGACGTACCGCGGGGAGGGCATCGGCTTTGCGCTGCTGCAGCAGGTGGCAACCATTGCTGAGGAACGCAACTGCCGGCGCCTGGACTGGGCGGTGCTGGACTGGAACGAGCCGGCCATCGACTTCTACCACGAGATCGGTGCGGAGTCGATGACCGACTGGACGATGATGCGGCTCGACGAGGACCAGATCGAAGAGGTTGCCCGCGCCGAGTCGATTGGTGAGGTGTCGGTGCAGGCCGACGACGCCTCGGGCGACTCCGCCGCGGGGCCCTCGAGGAACCGCCCGGGTCCGGCCGCCTCGCCAGACGCGTTTACGAACGGGGAAGCGTAGGAGAGGCTCGACGGCCGAGGATTGGTCGGCGGTTGACGGCTCTTCCGCCGGCACCCGCTGCCTCAAGCCCCGCCTCCCCGGTTCCCCGCCCCCATCCTCTCCCCCCGTGACGGTTCTCGTCCTCATCCCCGCATTTAACGAGGCCCGGGCCATTGGGCGCGTGATCGGGGACATCCAGGACGCGCTTGTCGATGAGATCGTCGTGGTCAACAATGCATCGACGGACGAAACCGAAGCCAACGCCCGGTCGGCCGGTGCGACGGTCGTTCGAGAGCACCGGCGCGGATACGGGGCCGCCTGCCTGCGGGGGCTCGAGGTGGCGGCCGAACGGGAGCCGGATGTGGTGGTCTTTCTGGATGGCGACTACAGCGACCACCCCGACGAGATGACGCGCCTCGTCCGACCCATCGCCCGGGGCGACGCCGACTTCGTCGTCGGCTCTCGGATTCGGGGCGAGTCCGAACCGGGCGCGATGCTTCCGCAGGCGCAGATCGGCAACCGGCTGGCCTGTACGCTCATGCGCTGGATCTGGGGCACCGACTACACGGATCTCGGCCCGTTCCGCGCGATCCGCTATCCCGCCCTAAAAGCGCTGGAGATGCAGGACGAGACGTTCGGGTGGACGATCGAGATGCAGATCAAAGCCGCCGAGGCGGGGTTGTCTATCGACGAGGTCCCGGTGTCGTACCGGCGGCGCGTGGGCGTCTCCAAGATCACCGGTACGATCACCGGCACGGTGAAGGCGTCGGCCAAGATCCTGTGGACGATTGCCCGGATGGCTGCGACCCGGCGTGAGCGGATTCCCGCCCTGCGCCGGAGAGTAGAGAAAGCGATGCGAAGCGCTTCCAAAGCTCCCGTGTAGGTACGAACTTTTCGAGGGGGCCCTCGTTGAGAAAGAGGCTTTCATCTCCTCTCTCCTCTCGCCCGCACAGCCATCATGCAGCCCGATATTTGGTTCAACGGGGAATTCGTTCCCCACGACGAAGCCAATATCCACGTCCTCTCGCACGTCATCCACTACGGATCGAGCGTGTTCGAGGGCATTCGGTGTTACGAAACCGATCAAGGGTCCGCCATCTTCCGGTTGGATGAGCACATGGACCGCCTGATCAACTCGGCCAAAATCCACCGGATGGAGGTGCCGTACAGTTTGGACGAGTTGAATGGGGCTGTGGTGGAGACCGTCGAGCGAAGCGGAATGGAGGAGTGCTACATTCGCCCGGTCACCTTCCGCGGGGAAGGGCCGATGGGCGTAAATCCGCTGGAGAACAAGGTGGAGACGTTCATTGCCGTTTGGGAGTGGGGAACCTACCTCGGCGAAGAAGCCCTGGAGGAGGGGGTGGACGTGGAGGTGGCCAACTGGAACCGCACGGCGCCGAACACGCTGCCGGCGATGGCAAAGGCCGGCGGCAATTACCTGAACGCGTCCCTCGTCAAGATGAACGCCGTCAAGAACGGCAAGACGGAGGGCATCATGCTGAGCACCGACGGCTACCTCGCCGAAGGCAGCGGCGAAAACCTCTTCATCGTCCGCAACGGCACGATCTACACGGCCCCGGTCGGCCTCTCGATTCTGCCCGGCATCACGCGCGACGCGGTCATCACACTGGCGGAAGAGAAAGGCTACGACGTGGAGGAGAAAGTCATTCCCCGCGAAGCCCTCTACATCGCCGACGAGCTCTTCTTCACGGGCACGGCGGCGGAGATTACGCCGATTCGGACGGTCGACAACTACACGATCGGAAACGGTTCGCGCGGGCCGGTGACGAAAGAGCTGCAGGACGCCTTCTTCGACATCGTCAAGGGCGGCAACGACCCGCACGACTGGCTCACGTTCGTTGACGTCGGCGAGCCTGCCGAGGCAACGGCGTAGGAATTGCCGATTGCCGGTTTTTAACTGTCGAACGGGTAGCCGGGCCGGTGCGTCCGGCGACTCGCGACCTACAGGACGCCCTCCTCTGGCGGTGACGCTAGGGGAGGGCGTTATGTTTGAGAGGCAAACCGTTCGGGCAGGCGGGAGCTCACGCCCGGGAACGGACGGGGGAGCGTTGCTTTGCACGAAGTGCAATCCGCCGATCCGTCTTTTCCGATCCTCTCGCCCTCTGCGTCATGTCCGAATTGCCGGTGGACGAAGCGGTCGACCGTCTCCGGGACGCCATTCCGGACCTCGTCGTGGTTTATCTGTTCGGCTCGATCGCAGCGGAGACGGCCACCCCGGAGAGTGACGTGGACCTGGCGGTGTTGCGTGAGAAGGGCCAAACGGTAGACCCGGAGCAGCGCTGGAGCCTTCGGGGAGACTTGAGCGATGTCTTCGGGCGGGACGTGGATGTGGTGGACCTACAGGCTGCGTCCACGGTGATGCGCATGCAGGTCGTTCGGTCCGGGCGCGTGATCTTCGAACGCGACAAAATAACGCGCCTTCAATTCGAGACCACGACGCTCTCCATGTATGCCGATCTCAATCTGACGCGCCGCTCACTTCTCGAAGACATCCGCAAGCGCGGGAGCATTTATGGCTGACGATGTGGTGTTGAGCAAAACGAGTTCGATCGAGCGCTGCGTCGAGCGCATCCACGAGGAGTACGGTGACGACGACGCGAACCTGTACGACGATATCACCCGCCAAGACTCGATCTTGCTCAATCTCCAGCGGGCGTGTCAGCAGTCGATCGATCTCGCCATGCACCTGGTGCGAACCCACGCGCTCGGCGCGCCGGAGACAAACCGGCAGGCGTTCGAGATTCTGGCCGAGGCGGGCTTGCTGGAATCTGGGTTGGCCGAACGACTCAAGGGAATGGCGGGGGTTCACAACATCGCCATTCACAACTACACCGACCTCGATCTGGATATCGTCCGATCGATCATCCGCAACCGGCTGTCGGATTTTACCGACTTCACGGAGCGGGTTCTCAAATCGGATGGCTTCCGGTCGGAAATGGGAGCGGAATAGAACACGCGTCGCTGCCCGCCATCGTCGTCGCACGGCGTATCCCGAAACGTCTCTTCGGAAGATGGGTATAGGGGGTACCCCTATCAAGAATACCCTTCCAACAATACCGGACGGATGAGCACGACCCAGACGGACACCCTCTCGATCGACGGCATGAGTTGCGACCACTGCGTCAAGCTGGTCCGTGAAGCTCTCCAAGACCTGGAGGGCGTGACGGTCGACGACGTCGAGGTGGGCGCCGCAACGGTAACCTACGACGCCGACGTCCTGTCGCAGGCGACGTTTGCGGAGGCGCTCGACGACGCCGGCTTCTCCCTCGCAGCGTAAACGATGTTGGGTGTCGTGGTACGAATGAGTGTCGGGCTCATTCGACACTCTGAATTCGACACTCGACACTGAAAATCTCCCTTCTCCTATTCCATTTCCAGATGCCAAGGCGTTATGGACATCGACGACGAGAAACGCGAGAATCTGGTCACCCGCCTGCGCCGCATTGAGGGGCAGGTCCGAGGGCTGCAGCGCATGGTCGAGAACGATCGCTACTGCGGCGACGTGCTGGATCAGATCCAGTCCGTCCACCAGGCGCTCCGCTCCGTCGGCAAGGTGATTACGCGCAACCACCTCGAAACGTGCGTCACCGACGCGCTCCGCTCCGGGAACGAAGAGGCGGCGGAGGAGACCTACGACGAGATGATGGATCTGCTGTACAAGAAGCTGTGAGGGCGGCAGGGGGCAGATTCGCGCCGCCGGTGCGTTCTCTGCCGATAGGGCTTCGATTGATTTGCAGGCAAATAGAACAACATTCGAATGGCTGACACAACGACCCGCGATACGGACACATCGGACGCGGAGGCCTGCCCGGTTCCGCCGGCAGAGACCAACGGAGCGGAAACCAACGGGGCAGCGCCACACCGTTCCGGGGCTACGACGCAGAACGCCGGCCGGGTCACGCTGCCCGTCGAAGGGATGTCTTGTGCCTCCTGCACCAGCCGCGTCGAGCAGGCCCTGGCCGACGTAGAGGGCGTGGCGAGCGCGACCGTCAACCTCGCCACCGAGCGCGCCGACGTTGCCTTCGATCTCAATCGTCTCCGGACGAGCGATCTCGTTCAGGTCGTTGAGGAGGCCGGCTACGAGGTGCGAACGACCGAAACGACCCTTGCGGTGCAGGAGATGAGCTGCGCTTCCTGTGCCGGCAGCGTCGAGGAGGCGCTGCAGAACGTGGACGGGGTCCTGGAGGCAACCGTCAACTTTGCGACCGAACGCGCCACCGTCCGCCACGTGCTTGGGGCCGTCCGTACCGCCGACCTGGTCGATGCCGTGCGGGCCTCCGGGTACGACGTACTGGACACCAGCGGGAGCGAGAGCCGCGCCGATGCGGAAAAGGAGGCGCGCGAGGAGGAAAAGCGCCACATGAAAGAGCGGCTGCTCCTGGCGCTCACCTTCACCGTCCCCGTTTTCGTCCTGGAGATGGGCTTTATGCACATCCCGGCGATGGAAGCGTGGATCCAGAATCACGCGTCGACGCAGACGCTCTACTACGTGTTGTTTGCGCTGACCTCCGTCGTCCAGTTCGGACCGGGACGCTACTTCTACAAGCACGGCTGGCCGGCGCTGCGGAACGGGAGCCCGGACATGAATACGCTCGTCATGATCGGGACCTCGGCGGCGTACGGCTACTCGGTGGTGGCCACGTTCCTCCCGGGGATTCTACCGGAAGGCACCGTGCACGTCTATTACGAGGCGGCCGCGGTGATCGTCACCCTCATCCTGGCCGGAAACTACATGGAGGCCCTCGCGAAGGGTCGCGCCAGCGACGCCATCCGAAAACTGCTGGACCTGCAGGCCAAAACGGCCCGCGTCGTCCGCGACGGAGAGGAAGAAGAGATCGACGTGCGAGACGTGGTGCCCGGCGATGTGATTCGCGTGCGTCCGGGAGAAAAAGTGCCCGTTGACGGCGAGGTCGTGGGAGGAAGCAGCTACGTCGACGAGTCGATGGTGACCGGCGAGCCGGTTCCCGTCGAGAAAGGAGAGGGGGACGAGGTGGTCGGCGGCACGCTGAATAAGAGCGGGTCGTTCACCTTCCGCGCCACGCGCGTCGGCGAAGGCACCGTGCTCTCGCAGATCGTCGAGATGGTGGAGGAGGCGCAGGGGTCGAAACCCCCGATCCAGGGCCTGGCCGACCGCGTCGTGGGCGTCTTCGTCCCGTTCGTCCTCGCCGTGGCGGCAATCACGTTCGGCGTGTGGATGGCGTTCGGTCCCGAGCCGGCGCTCACGTTCGCCGTCGTGAACGCCGTAGCGGTGCTGATCATCGCCTGCCCGTGCGCGATGGGGATCGCCACGCCGATCTCCGTGATGGTTGGAACCGGGCGCGCCGCCGAACTGGGCGTGTACGTCCGCGAAGGGGAAGCCCTGCAGGCGCTTCAGGAGGCCGACCTCGTGGCGCTGGACAAGACCGGTACCCTCACGAGGGGACAGCCGGAGGTGACCGATCTCCTTCTGCAGAACGAATTTGCGATGGACGGAGCCGCGGTGAACGGATCCGCCGAGAACAAATCAGGGGGGCGGCCGGACCGCAGCGACCTGCTGCGATGGGTTGCCGCCGTCGAGACCGGCTCCGAGCACCCGATCGGCGAGGCCCTCGTCGCCTACGCGAAGGGAGAGGACCTATCCATTCCCGACGCAACCGACTTCGAGGCCGTGGCCGGACACGGCGTTCGCGCCACCGTCGACGGCCGCGACGTGGCCGTCGGGGCCGACCGCTACATGGAGCGTCTCGAGGTTGCTCTCGGCGGGGCGAAGGACGAGGCCGATCGCCTGGCCGACGCGGCCAAGACGCCGATCTACGTCGCGGTCGACGGTGAGCTGGCCGCCGTCGCCGCCGTCGCCGACCCGATCAAGGAGAGCACCCGCGAGGCGCTCGACGCCCTGCACCGTGCCGGCGTGGAGGTCGCGATGGTGACGGGCGACGATGAGCGGACCGCCCGCGCCATCGCCCGCGAACTCGGGATCGACCGCGTCCAGGCCGAGGTGCTTCCCGAAGACAAGGCCGATGCCGTGAAGCAATTTCAGGCGGACGGCAGCACGGTTGCCTTCGTCGGCGACGGCATCAACGACGCCCCGGCGCTGGCGCAGGCGGACGTCGGGATTGCCATCGGAACGGGCACAGACGTGGCCATCGAGACAGGCGACATCGTCTTGATGGGCGGGGACGTCCGGGGCGTGCCGAACGCCGTCGCCCTGTCGAAGGCGACCCTCCGCAACATCAAGCAGAACTTGTTCTGGGCATTCGCCTACAATGTCCTCTTGATCCCGGTCGCGGCCGGCGTCCTGTATCCGTCATTCGGACTCCTGCTGTCTCCGGCCCTGGCCGCCCTCGCGATGGTGTTCTCCGACCTCTTCGTGGTCGGCAACGCCCTGCGTCTGCGTCGCTTCCGGCCCGCGGCGGCGTAACCGCTCGGGTTCAAGGGTCGCACGTTCCACGTTTCACCGTTGACCCCGAGAGCATCCACACGCCCATCCTCCCCATCCGGACCATCCACTCTCGCGTTATGAATCTGAGTCTCGGAAGTCATCTCAAGGCCTTCGGCGTCGGTGCCGTGCTAGCGGTTTTGGGCATCGGCGGCTACCTCTGGTATGACAGCAGTGCGGCTCCGGAGCCGGACTCGATGCCGACCGTCACGGTGTACAAGACGGAAACCTGCAACTGCTGTGTGAAGTGGATGGACCACCTTCGCGCCAACGGGTTCACCGTGGAGGGAGAGAATGTAGAGTCGCTGCGTCCGGTGAAACAGCGTCTGAATGTACCCCGCGAGCTGGGCGCCTGCCACACGGCCGTCGTGGGCGATTACGTCGTGGAAGGACACGTCCCGGCCGACGAGGTGAAGCGCCTGCTCGTCCACCGTCCGGATGTCGTGGGCATCAGCGTGCCGGGCATGCCGATCGGCTCTCCCGGTATGGAGCGCGGCGACCGCGTCGACCCCTACAACGTCCTGGCCTTCGACACCAACGGCAAGGCCAGCGTCGTCGGGGAATACGGGGAGCGTTGAACGTTGGGACGGTAAGATGTTGGGGCGTTGGACGTTGGGACGTTAAGACGTTGGGACGTTAAGACGTTGAACGTACAACCTGTAAACATCCAACGCCCACACGCCCAACCGCCCACACGCCCACCCGCCTACACGCCCACCCGCTATCCCGTCACGGGGGCGACGTCGTCGCGTTGCTGGTAGAGGCGCTCGACGATGATCATGTGGGGCAGCGTCATGATGCTGATGAGGATGAAGAGGAGCGCGATCATCTGGTCCTGCAGGCCGAACGACTGCGTCGCGGCGTAGAGCGCGCCGAGCCCGACGAAGGAGACGACGGTGTAGAGGGCCGCCTTCTGGTAGAAGGCGGAGAGAGTTGTCACGTCGCCGCCTTCGGTGCGGAAGAAGCGAATGAGCTCCAGGATGTGTCCGAGGGAGTGCCACAGGCCGAAGTAGACGGCGAAGGCGACGAGCGGGTGGACGAAAATGAAGAGAGCGGAGAGGACGGCGAGGTTGACCGCTTCGCGGCCCCCCTTCGTCGGCACGTCGACGCGGGAGGCCAGCGCCAGCCCGCCCAGCACGAGCGCGTGCTGGCCGACGATGGCGGCGAGGGTCGTCGCCGGTGCACCACTGAGGATCGCCCAGTCGGCGATGTGAATGCCGCCGATCGCAAAGAAGATCGGGTCGACGATCTCGGGGAAGGCGGCGATCGGGAGGCCCATCAAGAGGAGTCCGCGAGAGAGGTAGGCCGTACGGGCCTGGACGGGCGGGAGCTCCCAGTAGGCGAGGTCGGCCTGGCCGAAGTGGTACATCGTCATCAGGAGAAACGCCGCCAGGCACCACGCCGGCAGGACGAACCACAACGCCCCGTAAACGGCCATCAGGGCGAGGTAGAACCCGTAGAACTTCGCTTGATCCCGAAACGAAGCGGACAGCCCGTAGAGTTCGGCCGCTACGACGTGATCGATGGCGCCGTGCGGAATGCCGGTGACGACGACGGCCACCATCAAGATGACGAAGGCGGAGGTACCAAGGGGAATCAGGCCGATCGCGGAAGCGAGAATCGTGGCGACGGTGGCTGCAAGTACGCTTCCATAGATGCGCGGCGACCGGAGAGAAATACTGTCGTCGTGGGCAGACACGGGCGGATGTCGACTGAATGATGGCTTGATGCGTACAGATGAATGTACGGATTGGGCGGGGAGGCGTCCACCGCTGCCGGCTCACAACGCCCGTCCCATACCTGGAAAAAGTCCTCTTTTCATACCGAAGGGGTACCGGAACATACCGAAGGGGTACCGGAAGCGGGGCGTGCCCATCCCAACAACCAAAAGCGGGGATGCAGCCCTCGGCCGCATCCCCGCTTCATGGTGCATCGATAGACCGTCGCCGGCGGTTGTCGCAGCCGCCGACGGAAAGGACGTTACATGTCCTGGCTGTCCTCTTCCGGCGGAAGCAGCACGGTGTCGATCACGTGGATGACGCCGTTCGACGCCATGATGTCCGTCGTCGTGACCATGGCGCTGTTCTGGCCCATCAGCTGCACGCCGTCGTCGCCGGCGTTGATCTGGACCATCTTGCCCTGGAGGGTTTCGGCTTCACTCATGCCGGTGACGTCCGAGGCGGTGGCCTGGGCACCCACCACGTGGTACTGCAGGATGGCCTGGAGCTGCCCCTTGTTCTCTTCCTTGAGGAGCGATTCGAGCTGGCCGTCCGGGAGCTGGTTGAAGGCTTCGTTGGTGGGGGCGAAGACCGTGAAGGGGCCGTCTCCCTGGAGAGCCTCGACGAGGTCAGCGGCCTTCAGCGCCTGAACGAGGGTGGAGAAGTTTTCGTTTTCCTGTGCAATTTCGACGATCGTCTTCTCCGGCGTGTCGTTTTGCGCCTGGGCCGGAGCCACGGCGAAAGCACAGAGAAGCAAGGCGACGAGAGTCTGACGTACAATCCGTGTCATAGTCGAGCAGGGGTGGATGAGTAGAGTATCGTCCAATACCATCCGTCACAACGACTCGAATGGTTCGTTTCGTCCCCAGGAATGGATCGGAATGACACGTTTGTCACACTCAGTTCTCTACCGCAACAAGTTCGTGACAGGATCGGTCATAGGCGCGGAGACGAACCGATTATGCTTGTGTTAGGAACGGTCGGCGCGGGCCGAAAGCGCACGGCTCCCGCTGCCGCCCGTCGTTTCGCTACCCTCCGGGACGCAGGGTCAGAGACCGCGGTGGGCGTGCAGCTGTCCGGAGAGCCGGAGGAGTTCGATTTCGGCCCGCTTCGCCTCGAAGCGGGCGGTGAGCAGGCGGCTCTCGGCTTGAATCCGCTGCTCCTGCACCTCGCGAAGCTCGACGCTCGTGATCGTCCCCAGGCGAAACTGCTCCAGCGCGACGTCGACGTTCGCCGTGGCGGCTTCCAGGTTCTCCCGTTCGAGCTGGACGAGCCGAATGCGGTTCCGGTAGCTTTCGAAGGCGCTCGACAGGGCGGCGGAGAGCTGCGCCCGGGCGGCCTCGACGGCCAGGCGGGCGTTCTCGGCCCGTACGGCTGCGTTCTGCCGCCGCCGCTCCCGGTTGAAGCCGTCGAAGACGTCGAACGTCAGCGAGGCGCCGTAGCGGAGATCGTTGATCGTCTGGCTCTGCACGAAGCCGGCCTCGGATTCGCTCTCGGAGACGCCCGCGCCCACGAAGACGTCGATCGACGGAAAATAGTCGGCCCGCACCTCTCGCTGCTCGGCCCGGGCGGCGTCGAGCGCCTGGCGGGCCTGTTGCAGGGCAGGACTGGAGGCTTCGGCCGCCTGCTGCAGCGACGCATAGGAGAGGGTGGTGTCGAGCGGAATCCGGTCGGAGACCGCAAACCGGGTGCGGGCCTCCGTGCGTCCGAGCAGCCGGTTCAGTTCGGCCTTCGTATTCGACAGCGTGACCTCCTGGCGCAGCACCTCGGCCGAGTCGGCATTCAGGTCGACGCGCGCCTGGCGCACCTCCAGGTCGGAGGCCGACCCCAGGTCGCGTCGAGACCGGGCGATGCGGAGGCGCTCCTGCGAAATCTGAACCGCTTCCCGCAGAACGCCGAGCTGCCGCTGCTGGCGGGCGACGTCGTGGTAGACGTCGATCACGTCGGCCAGCACGACCTCGATGCGCTCCCGGGTGTTGGCTTCCTGGCGGTCGCGTTCAGCCCCCAGCCGCTCGTAGGTGGCAAATCGCCGGAGGCCGTCGAAGAGGGTCCACCGAAGCTCCGCGCCGGCGGTCGCCCGCGTCGACTTCGCCCCGGTAATCTCCTGCTCCGGCTGATTGATGAACTGCTGCGTCGTGTTCTCGAACGTCTCCGTGTACCCGGCCGTGGCGCTCAGCGACGGAAGAAATCCGGCGTTTCCAACGGAGCGATCATTCTCTGCCAGCACCAGGTCGTTGCGCGCGATTTGCGCCTGGAAGTTGTCCCGAAGGGCCTGCTCGACGGCGGTTTCGATTCGGAGCGTATCCGGCGAGGACTGGCCCTGAGCGGGAGAAAGAAAAACGAGCGAGGCAAAGGCCAGCAGTGCAGTCCAAACAACGGTGCGCATGCAGGGGGCGAGAATTCGGTGATTGGAGGATTCGATGATCGGAGAAGTGTACAACACCTCGCGCCCGGTCCCGGCTGCATGGGAAGGCAGCGTGCGGCCGGCATCCCGTTCGGATCGGGACGCCGCGCACCCACCTTCCCGTGTCCTGCCCTACCCAGTGTCCTCCCCTCCGCCGAGGGGCACCCATCCGGCAGGATGCTTCGAACAGGCACCGGGTCCCGAACGTCCCGGTCCCCCAATCCATCCGCCCCAATTTCACGTGTTAGGCGCTGGTCTCCGGCGTCTGAGACGGGGGAGCGGCGACCTCGCCTTCGGGCACGCCGTCTCCCTCCATCGCGCCGTCGCCGCCGAGACTGACCGGGCCGGCCGTCTCGCTCGTGACGTACGAGTAGATGGCCGGAATGACGTAGAGGGCGAAGAGGGTGCCGACGACGAGTCCGCCCACCACGGCCAGGCCCATCGGCACGCGGCTCTGCGCGGCGGAGCCGAACGCGAGGGCGATCGGCAGGACGCCGAGCGTCGTGGAGAGAGCCGTCATGAGGATCGGACGGAAGCGCGCCGCCGCGGCGTCCTCGATGGCCTCCCGGATCGAGAGTCCGGCGGCCTTGCGCTGATTGGCAAATTCGACGATCAGGATTCCATTCTTGGCCACGAGCCCGATCAGCATCACCATCCCGATCTTGCTGAAGATGTTGAGTGTCGCGCCGAAGACCGACAGCGCAAACAGAGCGCCCACCATCGCGAGCGGCACGGTGCAGAGGATCGTAAACGGATCCCGGAAGCTTTCAAATTGCGCCGCCAGCACGAGGTAGATCAGGAGGATGGCGAGGCCGAAGACGTAGAGGAGTTGGTTCGACGTCTCCTGAAAGTCGCGCGACTGCCCGGAGAGGGTCGTCGCGAACTGCGGGCCGAGCACCTCCTGCGAGACGCGGTCCATCGCTTCGATTCCGTCGGCGATCGTGCGGCCGGGCGCCGGGCGGGCGGAGACGGTGGCCGACATGTACCGGTTGAAGCGGTAGATTTGCGGGGGCGTGGCCTGCTCGTCGACCGACACGAGGTTGTCGAGCGGGATGGGGTCGCCGCTGGCGGTGCGGACGTACAGGCTTTTCAGGTCGAGCGGCTCGTCTTTCTTCTCGTCCTCCACGGAGGCGATGACCTCCCGCTGCTCGCCGTCCCGCACGAAGTAGCCGACGCGCTGCTCGGCGAGGGCCAGCTGCATCGTCTGTGCGACGTCCAGGGGCGAGACGCCCACGTTGTCGGCCTTGTCGCGGTCGATCGAGACCTGCAGCTCGGGCTTGTTGAACTTCAGGTCGACCTGCACGAAGGCCAGCTCCGGCTGCTCGCGGGCCCGGTCGAGGAAGGTCGGCAGCACGTCGCGCAGGGCGTCGATATTGGGCGCCTGGATGACGTACTGCACGGGAAGGCCCCGGCTGAACCCGACCGAAATCGTCGGCTCCTGCGACACGTACGTCTGCGCGCCCTCCATGCGGGAGAACGCCGCCTGCAGGCTGTCCGCATACTGCATCTGCGAGACGTCGCGCTCGGACGGCGGAACGAGCCGGGCGAACATAAAGGCCGAGTTGACCGAACTCGACGCGCCGAAGCCCGGCGACGTCACGGAGATCACCGACTTCTGGTGCTCTTCGGGGATGGTTTCGTTGACGACGTCGTACATCTTGTCAACGTAGCCGTCCATGTACGTGTACGTCGCTCCTTCCCGGCCGGTCGCGAAGATGCGGAGGAGGCTGCGGTCCTCGAGGGGGGCGAGCTCCTCGGGAAGCGACGTCCAGTACGCACCGCTGAGGGCGACGCAGGCCAGAAGAATCACCCAGGCCGCCCAGCGCACCCGCATGAACGCTTCGAGCGACCGGCGGTAGGCCCGCGTCAGCGCCCGGAAGAACGGTTCCGTCGTGCGGTAGAACCAGTTGTGCTCCTCCTGCTTCTTCAGCAGGCGGGAGGAGAGCATCGGCGTGAGCGTGAGGGCGACGAAGGAGGAGATGGCCACCGCCCCGGCGATCACGAGCCCGAATTCCTTGAAGAGCTGTCCGGTGAGGCCGCTGAGAAAGACGATCGGGGTGAAGATGACGACCAAGGAGACGGACGTCGCGATGACGGCGAAGAAAATCTCGCGCGTCCCTTCCACCCCCGCCTGCATCGGCGGCTTGCCCTCCTCGATTTTGGCATAGATATTCTCCAGGACCACGATCGCATCGTCCACCACGAGCCCGATCGCCAGCACGATGGCGAGGAGCGTCAGTACGTTAATCGAGAAGTTCAGCGCGTACATCACGAAGAACGCCCCGATGAGCGCGATCGGGATCACCACGAGCGGGATCACGGTCGACCGCCAGTCGCGCAGGAAGAGAAAGATGATCAGGACGACGAGGAAGAAGGCGATGAAGATCGTCTGCTGCACCTCGTCGATGCTGTCGCGGATCGGGGTCGTGTTGTCGAATCCGACGCCGAGCTCCAGGTCGCCGGGGAGGTCCTTCTTGATGGACTCCAGCCGGTTGTAGAACTCGTCGACGATGTCGATGTAGTTCGCCCCGGGAAGCGGGCGCAGCACGACGCCCACCATCGGGACGCCGCCGCGCTGCAGCTGCGTGCGCTGATTGCGGGGTGCGATCTCGGCGCGGCCGACGTCCTTGAGGCGCACGATCTGCCCGTCGCCGGACTGCTTCAGGATCAGATTCTGAAAATCCTCGACGGTTTCGAGGCGGCTCATCGTCCGCACCGTCAGCTCGATGTTTTCCCCTTCGATGCGGCCGGAGGGTAGTTCGACGTTGGCGCGGTCGAGCGCGCGACGGACGTCGAGCGGCGTCAGGTTGTAGGCGGCCAGCTGCTGCGGGTCCAGCCAGAGGCGCATCGAGTACGTCTTGTCGCCCCAGATATCGACGCGGCTGACGCCCTGGATCGTCTGCAAGCGCTCCTTGAAGCGCTTGTCCGCGATCTCGGTCAGCTCCATCAGGTTCCGCGTCTCGCTGCTAATGTTCAGGAAGACGATCGGCGGGGCGTCGGCATCGGATTTCGAGACCGTGGGCGGCTCGGCATCGGGGGGAAGCGTGCGCTGCGCACGGCTGACGCGGTCGCGGACGTCGTTGGCGGCGCGCTCCAAGTCCGCCCCGAGGTCGAACTCGACGGTCACCGTCGAGCGCCCCTCGCGGCTGACGGACGAGATCGTCCGGATCCCGTCGATCCCGTTGATCTGCTCTTCCAACGGTTCGGTGATCTGCGAGTCGATCACGTCGCCACTCGCCCCGCGGTACTCCGTCGTGACGCTAATGACGGGCGGGTCGACGGCCGGGTATTCGCGGACGCCGAGGAAGTAGAACCCGACTGCCCCGAAGATCAAAATCACCAGCGCGAAGACCGTCGCCAGAACCGGGCGCCGAATGCTGAGCGAGTACAGAGACATCCGATGTTAGAGGTTGGAGTGCGGATTTCGGGGGCGGCTTCCCGGTTGGGGAAGACGGGCCGTGCGAACAGGAGCCGACCGGGTGCCAGGACAACCGGTCGGCCGGTGGGTGCCGGGAGGGGCGGGTCGGGGTTAGTTCAGCTGATCCACCTTCACGTTCAGGCCGGCGCGGAGGTTTTGGATACCGGAGGTGATCACCGTGTCTCCCGGAGCGAGGCCGTCCGTGATCTGGACGGTCGAGTCGGTGCGGACCCCGAGCGTGACGTTCCGCGGCTGGGCGGTGCCGTTCTCGACGACGAAGAGACGCTGCGTGCCGAGAGACGGGGTGACGGCAAAGGCAGGCACCGTGAGCGCGTCAGGGACGGTGTCCAGCACGACGGTTACGTCGGCGAAGGCGCCGGGACGCAGCGAACCATCCGAATTCGCGGTCCGCGCCCGCATCGGAAGCGAGCGGGTTTCGGACGCGATCTGCGGCTCGATCGCGTAGACCTCTGCCTCGTAGGTTTGGTCGGATCCGCGCACGCGAAACTGGATCGGCTGGCCCTCGCGGACCTGCGTGCTATATTTGGCGGGAACCGACAGGTCGATCTTGATGGGGCGGACGCGCTGCAGGGTGGCGATGGTGGTTTGCGGCGACAGGTAGCTGCCCTCGCTGATCTGGCGGAGCCCGATCGTTCCCGTAAACGGCGCCCGGACCTGCGTTTTCTCAATCTGCGCCTCCACAAGTTGCAGTTCCGACTCCAGCACGTTCACCTCGTTGACGATCGAGTCGACCTCCTCCTGGCTCACGCCGCCCTGTTCCAGCAGGCGCTTTTGCCGCTCGGCCCGGTCGCGCACCAGCTCGAGGCGGTACTGCAGGCGCTGCTTCTCGGCCTGCAGTTCGGCGTCGTTGATCTGGACGAGGAGGTCTCCCTTTTCGACGCGCTGTCCCTCTTCGAAGAGAATCTGCGTCACCCGTCCGGAGGCCTCGGCGGTGAGGGCCACGGATTCGTCGGCCCGCAGCGTCCCGGTCG
Organism: uncultured Bacteroidota bacterium; assembly: GCA_937127285.1. Classification (GTDB taxonomy): domain Bacteria; phylum Bacteroidota; class Rhodothermia; order Rhodothermales; family Salinibacteraceae; genus CAKZLV01. Next base: position 5,012 of record CAKZLV010000226.1, on the reverse strand, counting down.
TCTGCAGCCGGTTGGCAATCGGGCCCGGGCGAACGACCGTCGCGTCGACGCTGGTCGCCGAAGATTGCCGCTGCTGCGAACCGGTATCCGCCGGTCCCGTCAGCGTTGCGCTGATCTGGGGGAGAGCGAGAAGGAGAAGGAGGAGGGCCACCCCGCTCAGGGCCACGAGCGAACCGGTCGAGAACGGGGCGTTGCGCTCCGGTTCCGGCGAGGTCGCCTCGGGCGTCGACCCATCGTTCGGCGAAGCGTCGGTCATAAGAGAGGGTGGTTGGACGGAAAAATCCGGGAGCGGTGCACAAGCCGGACCGGAGGACAAACCGCTCGGAGCAAGAACGCCCGGCTGTGCACGATTACTCGTCCAAGGTAACAACCATGGTTGCACTCCGGTTCGGGAGAGAGGCTGTGCGGTCCTCGAACGCCGACATCGTTACGACCCACTGCCCCCGAATCCGCCCGGTATGGGGCTGTAAGGATGCCGCGAGAGCCCGCTCAACGGGTCGTGCGAACCGGTTGTTGCCGGCCGGGAACCACTCGTTTCACACCGGCGTGCGTACCGATGAATCTCCACGTCTCTTGAGCGCTTCCCGGCCTGACGGAGCGGCCAATCGGCCCGTTCCCGGCGACCCGTCAATGACTTCTCGACGCACGGTTTCGATCCTGGGTTCGCGACGTTCGCTGTGGTTTCTGGGCGTGACGGCGGTACTTACCGGCGGTGTGCAGGGCTGTCTCCTGTGGTGGACGGGGGCTGACCTGACGGATGGCTCGGAGGCGTCGAAGGGCGTCGTTACCCTCTTTCTGCTCGGAGTCATGACGGTCCCCGCCCTGGCGGCGGCAGCGGTTCACCGCGGCATCGACGGTCGGCCGCTGCGGGAGCTGGGGCTCTCCGTCGCCCTCAATCGCTGGTGGGCGGGAGCCGTCCGATCTCCGTCCGATTGACCGACGAGATGGGGGCGACTGGACATTTGCTCGCGGGACGGCCATCTTCTCGATCCCGGGACTCCTTGATCCTGAAAATTCTTGATCCTGAGAAAGAAGGATCGAAGGCCGGGAGCAGCCCGAGATCTCGACGCCGAACTGTAGCCGAGGCCCGCCGTCGACGGAGCGACGTGAAATCTCGGCGCAAGCAGCCGGGCAAACGTTCCGAGAACGGAATGTCGCTCCCGCTGGCCGGCCGCGCGCCGAACTTTCCCGCGTTCGGCAAAGTACCGGAACCGTTCTCCACCCGCCATCTGCCATCCCCCCTCCAACGCCCTCTGCCTGTCATGATCCCGATCATCGACGCCCGCGACCGCTCCCGGCTTGACGCTATCCTGCGCCGCGAAGCGACGTTCAGCGACGAGGTCGATCGAGCGGTGGACGACATCCTTGCCGGTGTGAGGGAGCGCGGGGACGCTGCCGTTCTCGACTACACGGAGCAGTTCGACGGCGTGCGCCCGGATCCGGTCAAGATTCCGACGGACGTCCTCGCCGCGGCCGCAGAGGGGATGGAGGACGACCTGCGGTCGGTCATCGAGGAGGCAGAAGACAACATCCGCCGCTACCACGAGAAGCAGGTTCAGGATTCCTGGTTCACCGACGACGGGGACGGGGTCATTCTCGGCCAGCGCGTGGTGCCGATGGAGCGGGCCGGACTGTACGTGCCCGGAGGCACCGCCTTTTACCCGTCTAGTCTGTTGATGAACGCCATTCCCGCGCAGGTGGCCGGGGTGGAAGAGATCCATCTCGTCTCGCCGCCGCAGGACGACGGCCGCCCGCACCCGCTGGTGATGGCGACGGCCGCGGTTCTCGGCCTGGAGCACGTCTACGCAATCGGCGGTGCGCAGGCGGTGGCAGCGCTCGCCTACGGAACCGAACGCGTGGCGGGCGTCGACAAGATCGTCGGGCCCGGAAATGCCTACGTGGCCGCCGCGAAGAAGAAAGTCTTCGGCCGGGTAGCGATTGATTCCGTCGCCGGTCCGAGCGAAATCGGCGTACTGGCTGACGAAACCGGCGACGCCGAGTTTATTGCGGCGGATCTGCTCAGTCAGGCCGAGCACGACGAGCGCGCCTCGGCCGTTCTGGTCACGACCGACGCCACTCTTGCCGAAGCCGTCCAGGACGAAGTCGAGGATCAGGTACCCGGGCTCCCGCGCGCCGACATCATCCGGCAATCTCTCGCCGATTACGGAGCCATCTACGTGGCCGCCGACATGGACGAGGCCGTCGACCGCATCAACGACCTGGCGGTCGAGCACCTGGAGCTTCACGTCCGGGATCCCTGGCAGACGATGACCCGCATTCGGCACGCCGGCGCCATCTTCCTCGGCCCGTACTCGTCGGAGCCGGTGGGCGACTACTTCGCCGGGCCGAACCATGTGCTCCCGACCGGCGGGACCGCGCGCCACGCCTCGGCCCTCGGCGTCGACGACTTCATTCGGAAGCAGTCCGTTCTTTCGTACACGGACGAGCGCCTGGCGGAAGCCGGGGAGTCCATCGCCGCTTTCGCCGAGGCCGAAGACCTGCACGCCCACGCCGAAGCCATTCGCAAACGCCTGAACCGGCAGAACGGAGAAGTGGAACCGGTGTCGCAGGAGGCGTCGTAGGGCGTTGGGTATTCGGTACTGGGTACTCGGTGTGGGGTACTCGGTATTCGACACGGGGCATTGGTCATTGGACATCGGTCATCGGGCATGGGTTGTTGGAGCGGTCTGGTCCTCCACCCGCCCATCCCTCCACCCGTCCAACCCACAACCCAGAACCCCACAACGCCCAACCAGCAACCCGCAACCCGTATCGCGCAACCCGCACCGCGAGATCAACCCCTACAATCCCGAATCTTATGCCGACTCAGACACCGGAAATTCAGTCCGTCGACGACGTCATCGAGATGATTCGGCCCGCGGTGCGGGCGCAGCACGAGTATGTCGTCGGTGCGCCCGACGGGATCGAGGTCAAGCTGAATCAGAACGAGAGCCCCTTCGACCTCCCCGAGGAGCTCAAAACCGAGCTTGCGGGTGCGTTCGCGCAGGTGGACTTCAACCGGTATCCTGACGAGCAGCCCTATCGCCTTCGTGAGCGAATTGCCGAGTACGACGGCGTCGATCCCGAAGCGATCATTGTTGGGAACGGCTCCAACGAGATTACCTACACGTTCGGGATGGCGTTTATGGATCCGGGAACGCCCGTCGTGCTGCCGACGCCGATGTTCTCCCTCTACGAAAAGGTGGCGCGGCTGCACGAGGCGGATCTGACCCGCGTCGGCCCACGCGAGGATCTTTCCTTCGACACCGAGGCGATCATCGACGCCGTGAAGCAAACCGGGGCGCGCGTGACGATCGTGACCTCCCCCAACAATCCGACGGGCAAGGCCATGCCACTGGCCGACATTGAACGCATTGTTGACGCGGCGCCCGGGATGGTGGTTGTCGACGAAGCATACGTCGAGTTCAACCCGGAGGGCACGGCCGTCGACCTGCTGGACGACCATCCCAACGTGATTATTCTGCGAACGCTGTCAAAGGGGTTCGGCCTGGCCGGTCTTCGGGTCGGCTACCTGATCGGTCATCCCCGGGTGGTCCGCGAAATGATGAAGTCGCGGCTTCCGTTCATGGTCGACCGGTTTGCGGAACAGGCGGCGCTGGCCATTCTCAACCGTCCCGACCTGCTGAGCGAGCGCGTCGAGGCGCTGACTGCCTCCGTCCAGCAGCTCACCAGTGCGATGGAAGAGATGAACGGGGTGGAGGTCGTACCGTCGGCGGCAAACTTTGTCCTGTTTACCACGCCGCTGTCGTCGGCCGACCTGCAGGATCGCCTGGCCGATCAGGGCGTGTTGATCCGAGACATGAGCGGCTACCCCGAACTGGAAGGATACATCCGCGTCAGTGCCGGCACGGAGGCAGAGAACAAGGCTTTTCTGGGTGCGTTGGACAACGCGCTGTAATCGCGTCGGCCAACCCGACACCGTGCAACCCAGCACCGGGCCTGCGTGCAATCTGCAGCAGGGCCGGTGCAAGCCCCGACGATTGTCGTCCCGGTGACTGTCGTCCTGCTGACTGTCGTCGATGCGCCCGGTGCGGGCTCCGCCGCGCTTTCGGCGTCGACGAATCGGCCGGGTGCCGGTGCCGGCTGGGAACACGCCGCGGGGGGAACACGGTGACAGTGAGTGTCGGCATCCGGAATCGGTCTACCGACCACGCATCCGCACGGCTTCAACTGGCATGCCGGTGCGCTCGTGCATGAGCGCACGGGTTCTGTGCGTACGACCGAAGTTTTTCGAACTTATCGACCGTCGAAACTGCGATGGACTTTACTCGGGTTGACATCATCGGCCTATCGACCAGCCCGTCGAGCGGGGGCGCGTACGCGCTTGTTCTGGGAGAAGTGGAAGGCAACCGCCGCCTCCCCATTATCATCGGCGCGTTCGAGGCCCAGGCGATCGCGCTGGAGCTGGAGAAGATCCAGCCCCCCCGGCCGATGACGCACGACCTGCTGCGCGACACCTTCGACGCCGTGGATGTCGAGGTCAACGAGGTGGTGATCGATGAGCTGCGCGAAGGCACCTTCTTCGCGAAGATCCGCTACGAGCGCAACGGAGAAGAGCACCAGCTCGACTCCCGGCCCAGCGACGCCGTCGCCCTGGCCGTACGCGTCGACGCGCCCATCTACGTTGCCCCGATGGTCCTGGATGAAGCGGGCATCGTGGCCGACGACGATGAGTCCGGCGTCGGGTCGCTGACGCAGCAGGCAGAAGGCTCTGCGGCCACCGGCGGGGCGAGCAGTTCCGGGGAAGAGACCGGCGGCACCCGCCTGGAGCGCATGCAGAAGCAACTCGAGAAGGCCGTTGAGGAGGAGGACTACGAGCGCGCCGCCGAACTCCGAGACGAAATTGAAAAGCTCGAAGACGAAGAGGAGTGACCGACGCCGGTTCGGGGCTGCGTCCCCGCCCGGTCGCCGAAGCGCGCCGCACAAGCCGCAGCCGCACAAGCCTCAGGGAGACTCCCTGGGGCTTTTTCTGTGGGGGGGTCTATGGGTGC
>CAKZLV010000225.1 GCA_937127285.1 uncultured Bacteroidota bacterium | reverse complement strand
TCTGCAGAGGCAGGCATAGGCGGTGGATGATTATGCGGATATCGAGGGGGGGGGCTCAGCGGACCGTCCGACCGCCCCAGATCCATGTGTCGGGGTCGAGTCGGACAGTCTGGGTTCCGTCCACGGTAATCTGTCAGGAGCGGCGCGGGTGCCGAATCGGGCAGCGCGAGGCGGTCGTGCCCGGGGCGAGGGGAAGAAGACCAATGACCCATGATCATTGGTCATTGATCAATGCCCCCACTCACAACCCGTCAGTCTTCTACGACCTCGACGCCGTTCCAGAAGGCGACGTGGTCTTTGATCTCGGACGCGGCGTCCTTCGGGTTCGGATAGGTCCAGGCGGCGTTCTCGTTGCGCTCTCCGTTCACGACGAGGCTGAAGTAGCTCGCCGTTCCCTTCCAGGGGCAGACGCTCGTGTGGTCGCTTGCCTCGAAGAAATCCTTATCGATCGACTCGGGCGGAAAGTAGTGATTCCCTTCCACCACTTCGGTATCGCCGCTTTCTGCGAGAACGGTGTTGTTCCAGATGGCCTTCATGGGAGTACAATGTCGAGTTTGGAGTGTGGGTACTGGGTACTCGGTATTGGGTACTCGGGGCGCGAGGATCCGGCACGGTCGCGCCTTTCCTCACGCATCGGCATCGGTTCCCCGTCTCCCCGGTTCCCTGTCTCCCTAAACACCCCGTCTCCCCGTCTCACCTTATCCCGCCCTGCCGTCGAGGACGGCGGACAGCATCCAGAGGACGAGGCCGGTGCGGAGCGCCCAGGCGGCGGTGCGTACCCAGTTGGTGACGACGAGGTGCCGGTGAACGTCCGGGTCGAATCCCTGCATGAGGGTGCTGTGCAGCGGGGCCTGGACGAGTCCCGTCGATATCCAGATGACGCCGACGAGACCGAGGCCCGTCCACACCATCCACGCCGGAAGCCCGAGCGGTTGCCACCAGGCGAGGAGTCCGGCGGTTACGAGTTCGGTCGTCATCACGGGCAGCACGATCCACGTGATGCGGGTCATGTGTTCGGCCTGGTAGGCGACGTAAGAGGCCGGGCCGACGTGCATAAACAGGGGGTAGTGGACGACCTGCACGATCAGGATGATCCCAAACATCGTGATCGTCGCCGCAACGTGAAGAAGCAAAACGACCGTCACGGGGGATGGGTTGCGGGTTGAGGGTTGAGCGTATTGGGTTGAGGGTATTGGGTTGTGGATATCGGATTAGAGGATCGTCGCCTCGCTGTGGGTCAAAACCCCGAAACGTCCCGACGTTACACGTTCAACGTTGCAACGCCCAAACGCACAACCCTCAACCCTCAACCCAACAGCGGTTAGGCGGCTTGGCGTCGGCGGTCGGCGAGGGCGGCTTGGGCGGCGGCGCGACCGGAGGCGATGGCGCCGTTGAGGGAGGCGGTGCGGCGGTGGTCGCCGCAGACGTAGAGTCCGGGCCGTCGCCGCACGGAGCGCTCGGGGGGAGAGAGAAAGGGAGGCGCCTGCTCCGGCAGCGCGTACCGAATCCGGTCGGTGCGCAGGTGCTCCCAGCCGCCCGCCGCAAGGCCGAACCAGCTGATGAGTTGCTGGCGCACCGAGCGCTCCAGGAGGGGGTTGTCTTCCATCGGGTCGCCCACGACGGTGACCGACACAAGCGCGCGGCCGTCCGGCGAATAGGACGGCGCCACGTCCGAGACGACCGCCAGGTTGTTGATCGGCCCGTCCCCGTCGCCATTCAGGGCGAGGATCGGACGATCGAAGGGCGACGCGGGGGCGGCGTAGTACAGGCAGCAGGTCGACCGGTGCGCCGTTGGAGAGACATCGCCGACCAGTTCGTCTGCCGCCGGCGCTTCGGTGGCGATGATGATCGTTGGGACGTCGATGGAGGCGCTGCCGTCCGGGCCCGCAAGGTGCACGGTCTGGTTCGTCACGGCCGTCGCCCGGGTGCGCAGGTGAATGGCGTCATCGGGGAGATCGGCCGCGATCTGTTGCGGAAGCGCCTCGATGCCGTCGGCCGGAAGCACGGTGTCTCCGGAGGCGAACATCTTGAACACGAACTCGAACATCCGGCTGGAGGCAGACAGGGATCGGTCGAAGAAGATGCCCCCGAGAAACGGGCGGAAGAATCGGTTGATCATCCGGTTCGAGAAGCCCCAGCGGTCGCGCAGCACCTCCATCGTCGACATCTCCGGCCGTTGCATGAGGGTGGAGACGGGGGTGTTCACGAGCGACCGCCGCATCCGGGCGACGCGGAGCTTATCGGCGAGGCTGCCGATAGGGGCAAACAGCGTGCGGGGGCCGTCGAGCGGATGGCGAAACGGATCGCCGATCCGGCGGAACCGGCCGTTGACGCGGACGAGCGCGCCGTCGTAGAAGGGATTCAGGTCGAGCGCCTCGTAGTCGAGTTCCCGTTGCGTTTCCGGATAGGCCGTGAGCAGCACCTGAAACCCCCGATCCAGCTGAAAGCCGTCCACCACGTCCGTTCGCACCCGTCCGCCGATGCCGTCGGAGGCCTCCACGACCTGAACGTCGAGGCCCCGGGTGTGGAGGTAGCGGGCGCAGGTGAGGCCGGAGAGCCCGGCGCCGATAACGAGTACATCCATGACAGAAAACCGGTGCGTTCGAGAGGCCGCTGCCGACGGGAGCGTGCTACGAGCGGGAGACCTCCATTTCCTCGTGCAGGGCGGCGAGGACATCCTCGTGGAAGCGGCCGTTCGTCGCCACGATCCCTTCGTTCTCGCTGAGAAGCGGCGCGTGGGTCCAGTCGAGCGGCTCCCCGTGCATGTCGGTCACGGTGCCGCCGGCGGCCTCCACGACGAGCGATCCCGCCGCGTGGTCCCAGATCTTCTCGACGTAGGTGCTTCCCGGACGCGGAAGGCGGAAGTAAATCTCGGCCGAGCCGCGGGCGACGACGGCGTACTTCGCCTGGCTGTCGATCCGAAGCGGTTCGTCATCGATCCCGAGCCGGTTGCCAACCTGCACGGCCATGTCGTGCGAGCTGTGGCTGGAGACGAACGATTCGGTGAAGCGTCCCTCGGCCGCGTCGGCCACGTCGCTCGTGTGGACGTCGACCGGGGCATCGCGAGAGGTGGCATCCAGCGGGACCTGCGCCGCCCCCTGCCCGCGTACGGCCAGAAAGGCCTGTCCGATGGACGATGGGTCGTCGGTGCCGAAGCGGGAGGGAAGGTTCGGGCAGGCGAGGGCGGCGACCTGCGGGCGTCCGTCGACGATGAGGGCGAGCGCGATGGCGTACTGGTCGCCCCGCACGAATCCCTTCGTGCCGTCGATCGGATCGAGCGTCCAGAACCGGTCGCTGTACGACTCGGCGTTGCCGTGGTCGATCCATGCCCGGGTCAGTGCCCGGTTGGCGGAGGGCACGTTCTCGGCGACCCGGTCGACGACCTCGTCTAGAATCTCGTGGTTCTCCGCCAGCGCCTCCGAGTCCTCCTCGGCAATGACCGGGTCGGCCGGGAACTGATCCTGCAGCACCTTGCAGATGAGGGCCTGACTCCCGAAGTCCGCCACCGTCACCGGCGTGCGGTCCTCCTTCTGCATCACGCCGCTGTCGATGTCGGCCTGAACGGTCTGGCAGAGCCGGGCGGCGGAGCGGACGGCGTCGAGGGCGACGGCGCGCTCGCGATCATACGTGTCGGGCATGGGGCATCGGGAACGGGTGAGAAAACTCGGCGACCGGGTGTGCCTACGATGCAGGTAGGGCTGGGTTCACTTCGTGGGCGTTGGACGTTGGGGCGTTGGGGCGTTGGGCGTTGGGCGTTGGGCGTTTGGGCGGGCCAGCGGGGCATCGGTCGGGAAGATGAT
>CAKZLV010000224.1 GCA_937127285.1 uncultured Bacteroidota bacterium | reverse complement strand
CTTTGGACGCTTGGGGGCTTGGGCGCTTGGGACGCTGTGGGCGCTGTGGACGAGGATTGATCAATGCGCCAATCCGGCACCCTCTGGGGCGCGTTGGGGCCGTGTATCTGCATTGCGGTTTTCTCCACGCGTCGCTGCCAGCAGGTCATACATCTCGGCGCGGCGAGCATGGGCAGCGTAGTCTCGGATTCGGTGGACTGCCGAGAACAGTCCCACCGCCAATCCGAACCCGACGAATGCGGTCAACGTCCAGGGAGATAGCGCCGCGAGGTCCGAAAGGCTGCCCCCAGACGCGATTCCAAGCAGGAGGGTCGGTAACAAGACGACGTTCAGAACGGCACCCAGAACAAAGAGCCGAACCTTCCAACGATTGTCACGGATCTCACGGCGGCGCTTTTCGACGAACGTGGCTGGAAGTCCGTTCTTCAGTGCCTGCGTCCGCTCGTACTGGGTCGTCGACGTGTCCATGGAGTCGCTGTCAAACTCGCCCAGTTCGTGGAGCCGCTCCATCGCGTACGTGCGAAGTTCGTCTGGCATGGCAAAGGATTCGGGGCTCTGGAGGCTTGGGGGCTTTGGACGCTTGGGGGCGTTGGACGCGGGGAGGCTTGGGGGCTGGGGACGCTTTGGGCGCTGTGGACGCTAGGGACGCTGGGGACGAGGATTGATCAATGATCATTGTTCATTGATCAATGTTCATTGGTCATTGATCCATGCGTCGGCTTGCGACTGCTGGGAGCCGGCCGTTTTCCGCCCACACGCCCAACCGCCCAGACGCCCACACGCTCATCCCCTCACACGCCGTCACCCCTCGGTGGCCGGGGCAGTGGCGTCGGCGCCGGAGGAGACGTCGGCGCTGACGGGGTGGATCGAAGGCTTGACCTTCGCCTCGAACTCTTCCCGAAAGCGCTGAATCGTGTAGCGGACGGGCCAGGCGGCGGCATCGGCGAAGGCGCAGATCGTTCGGCCTTCCATCTGGTCGCACAGGTCGAAGAGCAGATCGAGGTCGCGCATCTGGCCCTCGCCCTCGTCGATGCGCGTCACGATGCGCTCCAGCCAGCCGGTGCCCTCGCGGCACGGCGTGCACTGGCCGCAGCTCTCGTGCTGGTAGAAGTGCGTCACGCGCCGCAGGTACGACACCATGTCGGTGTCTTCGTCCAGAACCAGCATCCCGGCCGTTCCCATCATCGACCCGGCCTCGCGGAGGCTCTCGGAGTCCATCGTCGTGCCCTCGCACTGGTCGGCGCGGAGCGGCGGCGTGGAGCTTCCGCCCGGAACGAGGGCCTTGAATTCTTTGCCGTCGCGCATCCCGCCGCACACCTCCTCGATGAGATCGGAGATGAGCATGCCGGTCGGGTATTCGTAGACGCCCGGCCGGTTCACGTGGCCGCTAATCCCGTAGAGCACCGGGCCCGGGTGCTGCTCGGCGCCGGTGTTTGCAAACCACTCCGGTCCCTTCTCCAGAACGAGGGGGACGCAGGCGAGGGTTTCGACGTTGTTGATCGTCGTCGGGCAGCCCCAGAGCCCCTTCTGCGCGGGGAAGGGGGGCTTGTAGCGGGGGTAGCCGCGCTTGCCTTCCAGGCTCTCGAGGAGGCTCGTTTCCTCTCCGCAGATGTAGGCCCCGGCGCCCTTGTGCAGGACGATCTCCATCGAGAAGTCGCTGCCGAGGATGTTTTCGCCGACGAGGCCGGCGTCGTAGAGCTTCTCGAGCTGCTCCTCCATGTGCACGATCCAGTCGGCGTACTCGCCGCGGACGTACACGTAGCAGACGTCGATCGACATGGCGTAGCCGGCCAGCAGAATCCCCTCGAACATGAGGTGGGGATTGTACTCCATGAGCTGCCGGTCCTTGAACGTACCCGGCTCGCTCTCATCGGCGTTGCAGGCCAGATACCGGGGGCGGTCATCGGGCTCCGGCATGAAGCTCCACTTCATTCCCGTGGAGAAGCCGGCGCCGCCGCGTCCGCGCAGGCCCGACTCTTTGACCGCCGTCGTGACGTCGCCCGGCGCGATGTCCGGATCGTCGAGCACGTCCCGGAGCTGTCCGTACCCGCCGTGTTCGCGGTAGACCTCCAGCTGGTGCAGGTCTTCGATCGGCGGCAGAAGGACGCGATCGTAGCTGCGCCAGTCGCCGGCCTTGCTTTGCGGGGTGCCGTTGGTGGCTTCCATCGTGTCAGGGTCGAGGTTCGAGTTGCAAGTGTCGAGTGTCGTCGGCCGGGTGTCAGGCCTGCGACGGGTGCGGGGCGTCGGAGGGAGTGGGTTCGCCGGCCGGGGTGTCCCCGGACTCTCGGTCTTCGTCCCCCGCCATCAGGGCCCGAAGGGTTCGCAGGCAGAGGCGTCTTTGCTTCCAGTTCGTGTAGAGGACGACCGGGACGACCGCCAGGAGCGCGGCGAGGAGGCACGCCCCGGCCAGGGCGGCGACCAGTTCGATGGCTTCGAAGTTGTTCACCTCCCGAAAGAGCTTGTAGAGCCCGGCCGTCGGCAGCACCACCGCCATGAGAGAGGCAACCCCGGTCATCGTCCACATCCACGCCCGGTCGTCGTCGAGCGCTTCCAGCTTCGCGTCGATCACCGACGCGTCGCCCTGGTCGATGCGTCGGCGCTCGGCGGGACTCAGGGGGCCGGCCCCTTCGATCAGAATCTGCCGTGCGCTCTCGCTCATGGCCTCGCACTCACCGAATCATCCCGTTGACGATCCTTTCCGTCACTCCGTGTGTTCGGCGCGGGGCTGCGTCTGGTAGGTTTCGGTTTTTGCGACGTCGGAGCGGCGGTTGCCGCCCATCTCGTCTTCATCCTGCGGCAGCGTGACCGACGTGAACTCGGGCACCTCGCCGTTTTCGAGACCGTCGATGATGGCGTCGACCTTTTCCGTCGTCAGGTTGTGGCAGTAGACGCCGTTCGTGATCTGCATCATCGGCGCCGAGCCGCAGCAGCCGAGGCACTCGACCGACTGCAGCGTGAACATTCCGTCGTCGGTCGTCTCCCCGGCGTGGATGCCGAGCTTCTCCTCCAGGTGGTGGAGGATGTCGTACCCGCCGGTAAACTGGCAGGTGAAGCAGGTGCAGACGTCGAGGACGAAGGTGCCTTCTTCCTCCTTGTAGTATTGCGTGTAGAAGGTGGCGACCCCGTAGGCCCGGGCGTGATCCATGTCGAGGGTGTCCGCGCAGAAGCGGATGACCTCCGGCGGCAGGTAGTCGTACTTCTCCTGCGCCAGCCAGAGCACCTTCATGATCGCGGCCTCCGGCTCGGGGTACTGGTCCTTCCAGATCTCGATTTTCTTCTTCTCCGCGTCGGTCCAGACGAGCTCTTCGTCCGGGATCTGCTGCTCCGGATCTTGATCCGGCAGCTCGACGATCGGCCGCTTGATGTCAAAGCCAGACATATACAGGGTCGAGTTTCGAGGTACGAATGTCGAATGCGTCTTGTCGAATGGCTGCGCGCGTCGCGGCCGAGATCGCCCGACCCCCGACCCTCGCCATCCGAAATGGGGTTACTTGTCGGCTTCGCCCATCACCGGGTCGATGGAGCCGATAATCACGACGGTGTCCGCCACCAGCGAGCCCTCCATGATGTACTCCATCCCCTGCAGGTTCGTGAACGACGGCGCGTTGATGCGGACGCGGAACGGGCGTCCGGTGCCGTCGGACGTGAGGTAGAAGCCGAGCTCGCCCTTCGGCCCTTCCACGGCGTGGTAGGCGTGCGCGCCCTTCGGGGCCTGCGTGCCGACGTCCGTGTACATGAAGTCGTGAATCATGCCCTCCATCGAGTAATAGACTTCCTCCTTCGACGGATAGGCCTGCTTC
>CAKZLV010000223.1 GCA_937127285.1 uncultured Bacteroidota bacterium | reverse complement strand
CGTGGGGGGGTTGGACGGATGGAGGGGTGGACGGATGTAGGGGTGGAGGGGTGGAGGAGTGCAGAAACGGTGCTGCCTCCATTTTGTCCTCCCGCCGTTCGCCCTTCCTTCCACCGCCCTTATCCCGCGTCGCCCTTGAGGTGGGCGATCGTGGCGCCCCACGAGCTGGCGTCTTTGGCCGTCTCGTAGCTCGTCACGGCGTCGAGACGGTCGAGGATGGCGCGGACGCTGCGGCGCAGCTGCCCCGTGCCTTTTCCGTGGATGATGCGCACCCGCAGAATGCCTTTCTCGCGGCAAGCGCGCAGGTACTCGGGCACCAGATCGCCCACCTCCGACGGGTCGAAGACGTGAAGATCCAGCACGCCGTCGATCGGGTATTCTTCCGGTTCCATGACGAGTCGGTGGCTGTACGCACGACGGGTGCCTTGTGCCACCGGCATCCGGGGCCGGCCGTTCCCGGAGAGCCGGATCGGCCCGACCGCCCCACCCGGTGCAGCACGGCTCACCGCTCCAGGTCGAACCGCTGGGCGACCGCGCTGTAATCGGACCAGTCGACGTTGAACGCGGCCGGACTCCCGTACAGGACCACGACCTTCACCTCGCGGTCCACGAGACTCGGAAAGGCGGCCTCGTTCGAGACCTCGTAGAAGAGCTCGACGAACCCCTGCTCGTAGGCGTATCCGAACGTCACCGTGTAGTCGACGGCCGGCACCTCCGGCGACTCGACGCCATAGGTGTACGGCATCGCCGTCCACGTCCCCTGCTCCCGAAAGTAGGCGGTCACCATCCCCTGTTGCACGACGCCCGCGGTAATTTCGGGAGCGTCGTACGCCTGGGAAAAGACGGTGCCGTTTTGAGCGGCATCGTCGACGAAAAAGTCCACCGTGAACGATTCAACGGCTGCGTCGCCCGGCGGCCCCGGTGGACCGGGCGGCCCCGGTGGTCCCGGCGGTCCCGTCTGGCTGTCGCATCCCGGAGCCGTTGCCAGCGCCAGCAGCACCACCACCGCCCCGACCGCCGAGCGAAGTCGTTCGGGGAGCAGGCCGTCGAAGCAGAAAGAGTCAAAGGAGAGCATTACGGTGTGGAGGTACCGAAAAGAGCCAATTCCGTCCCTGCCGGTAAGGCCGGGGATGCAATAGCCGCCCGCAACGGCGTGGTCGTCACATCGGAAGCAGAGAAGGCGCCGGCCGCCGCCCATCTGCCGCCGCAGCCGTTGACCATCCCGAAGTCGCCTCGTACGTTACTCCTCCCTTCGCCTCTCTCCTTCACTGGTTTCCTTGTGCGGATGACGCCTGATCTCCTCCTTCACGGCGGCACACTCCTTCACCCGGTCGACGGCACGATGCGCGCGGCCGACGTCCTGATCCGGGACGGGATCATCGCCGCGATCGATGCCTCTTCGTCAACCGTTGCCGACGACGTCCCGTGCTACGACGCGTCCGGCAAGCTGATCTCTCCCGGATGGATGGATATGCACGTCCACTTCCGGGAACCGGGCTTCGAGCACAAGGAAACGATTGCCACCGGCGCCCGGGCGGCCGCCGCGGGCGGGTTTACAGCGGTCGCCTGCATGCCGAACACCAATCCCCCCATCCATACGCGGGATGTGGTGGAGTTTGTGCTCGAACGGGCGGAGGAGACGCCGATTGACGTCCACCCGATCGCCTGCGTCTCGAAGGAGCGCGCTGGCCAGGAGCTGGCCGAGCTGGGGGACCTGGCGGACGGCGGCGCGGTGGCCTTCAGCGACGACGGTTCGCCGGTTCAGCATGCCGGACTCATGCGCCGCTCCCTCGAGTACTCGGCCATGCTCGACCGGCCCGTCATCAACCACATGGAAGAACTGTCTCTCAACCCGGACGGCCACATGCACGAAGGACCCGTCTCTTCTCGCCTGGGGATGCCCGGCATCCCCGGACTGGCCGAAGAGGTGATGATCGCGCGGGACGTGGAGTTGGCCGGCTTCACCGACGGACACGTCCACGTCGCCCACATCTCCACCGCCCGCTCCGTCGAACTCGTCCGCCGCGCGAAGGCGCGCGGCATTCCCGTCACCGCCGAGGTCTGCCCCCATCACTTCACGCTCACGGACGAGGCCGTGGAAACGTCCGGCTTCGACGGCAACACGAAGATGCACCCTCCGCTCCGGTCGGCGGCCGACGTCGAAGCGATGAAAGAAGGCCTGGCCGACGGAACGATCGACGCCATCTGCACCGACCACGCCCCGCACGCCCCCCACGAGAAGGACGCCGAGTTCCTGCGGGCGCCGTTCGGTATCCTCGGGCTGGAAACGGCCTGGGGCCTCGTCGGCCGCGAACTCATCGCCGACGACCATCTCTCCGTCGTCGACGCCGTCCGCATGCTCACCGTCGCCCCGCGGCGGATCCTGGGCCTCGACGTGCCGGAGATCCGGGAAGAGGAACCCGCCTGCCTCACCGTCTTCGATGCCGAGACGGAGTGGACCTTCACCGACGAGGACATCGCCTCCAAGAGCCGCAACACCCCGTTCGTTGGCGAGACGCTCGTCGGCAAGCCCTGGGCCGTGTACACCAAAGGCCAGTTCATCCGCACCGACGAGTAGGCAGGGCCCGTTGCGAGTGTCGAATTTCGAATGTCGAGTTTCGAATGTCGAGTTTCGAGTGTCGAGTTTCGAGTGCCGAACCCGCAACCCGCAACTCACAACCCGCAACTCACAACCCACAACCCGTATCCCCCACATCTGAATCAAAAGCCGTTCATCAGCCGATCGGCAAGCCGATTCGGGAGGGCGTTGTCCGCGCGAATCTTGGCGGCCGTCGCCTCGATGTCGTAGTCGAGCCGGACGTTCCGGTAGTCGAACGTCTCCGTGTCGAAGAGGCCGAAGCTGAGCTTTGGGTTGCGGTCGCGCGGCTGGCCGATGCTGCCGACGTTGACGAGAAACCGGTGGCCGGGACGAACCTGCAGCACGCCGAGCCGGTCGGCCATGACGGCGGGGATGTGCGTGTGGCCGACAAAGCACATCTGGGTGTCGAAATGGTCGAACTGGGCCTGGGCATCCGGATACGTGGTGAGCCGCTTCCAGGCCGTCGGATCGTCCGGCGTCGCGTGCACGAGCGTGCAGTTGGCGACGGTCTGCGTCTCCGGAAGACCCGCAAGCCAGTCGATCTGGTCGTCGGACAACTGCCGGCGATTGTGACGCGCGGCCTCCCGCCCATCCGACGGCAACGCCTCCATCCCCATCTCTTTCGCCACAGCTGCATCGTGATTGCCGAGCACCGCCCCGGCGCAGCGCTCGCGCACGAGGTCGACGCAGGCCGCCGGGTCGGCGTTGTAGCCAACGACGTCGCCGAGACAGTAGATGGCGTCAACGCCGACGGAGTCGATGGCGCGAAGCGCGGTTTGGAGGGCTTCAAGATTGGAGTGGATGTCCGATAGAAAAGCGAGACGCACCGGCAGATAAGATTGAGAGGGGAAACCGAACGACCCTCAACCTACGCGGAAGCCGACCGAAAACCAACGCAGGGGTGGGGATTCGGTGTTGGGTATTCGGTATTGGGTATTCGGTATTGGGTATTCGGTACTGGGGACTGGTCATTGGACATTGGTCATTGGGCATTGGGTATTCGGTATTCGGTATGAGTCATTGGTTTGCTGCCACGGGCCAACCCTCCACACTCCCAGCCCTCCACACCCCAAACCTCCACACTCCCAGCCCTCCACGCTCCCACGCCCATTCGAACGTCGAAATGGGCTTCTTGACCCTTCCCCGGCTGGGGGGCACCTTGTCCCGTCCGCTACCCGTGCTGCTTTCGGATCTTTCCCCTGCCCGACCGTGTCCACCGGAGTTCTCAACGTCGGCGTCGTTCTCGGCGGCGTCGCGCCCGAACACGAAGTCTCGATCATCTCCGCCCTGCAGGCCGCCGCGGCGCTCGACCGGGATCGGTTTCGCCCCATCCCTCTCTACATCGCGAAGGACGGCACCTGGTACACCGGCTCCGAGTTGCTGGAGATCGACGCGTATCGAGACATCGATCGCCTCCGCGAAACGGCCGTTCCCGTCGCCCTCCAGCCGACCCCGTACGACACGCTCAAGCTCGTCGAGGTGCGCGAGGGCGGCGCGTTCTCTCGCTTCTTCCGCCCGCCCCGCACGTTCACGGTCGACGTCGTCCTGCCCGGACTGCACGGCGGCGCCGGCGAAGACGGCGGGGTGCAGGGGATCTGCGAGACGTTCAACGTGCCCTACACCGGGAGCGGCCTCCTCGGCTCGGCAATCGGGATGGACAAGGTCGTCTCCAAGCAGCTCTGCCGCCACGCCGGGATTCCGGTGGTGGAGTTTGTTTCCTTCCGGGAGGACGAGTGGGCGCACCGCGAGGAGGAGGGCCTCGACCGCTGCGAGGCGGAACTCGGGTACCCGCTCATCGTGAAGCCGGCGCGCTGCGGCTCTTCCATCGGGATCGCGGTTGCATCGGATCGAGACGCCCTCGACGCCGCCATCGAAGACGCCTTCCGCTACGATGATAAGATCGTCGTGGAGCGGGCCGTCGAGGAGCTGCGCGAGGTGAACTGCTCGATCCTGGGCGACGCGCACGAGGCGGAGCCGAGCGTTCTGGAGGAGCCCGTCGCTTCCGACGAAGAAGACGTTCTAACCTTCCAGGACAAGTACATGCGCGAGGCGGGCGGCGGAAAAGGCCCCGAGACGGGCGGCGCCAAATCCGGCGGCAACGCCCCCGAAGGCATGGCCTCCCTCGACCGCATCATCCCCGCCGAACTGCCCGACGACCGGAGCGAGGAGATCCGCGACCTGGCCGTCCGGATCTTCCGCCTCTTCGAATGCGCCGGGGTCGCCCGCATCGACTTCATGATCGACGAGGCGACGGGCGAGCTCTACTTCAACGAGATCAACACCATCCCCGGGTCCTTCTCCTTCTACCTCTGGGAGCCTTCCGGCGTCCCGTTCGACGAGCTCGTCGAGCGCATGATCGACATCGCCCTGCGCCGCCACCGCGAGCAGAACGGCCGCATCCAGACCTACGACGTCAACCTGCTCGCCGAGAAAGACCTCTCCGGCATCAAGAACAACGGCTCATGATCTAAAGGAATGGATGGGCGTGTGGGCGGATGGGCGTGTGGGCGGATGGGCGGGAGCATTGATCAATGCTCATTGATCATTGTTCAATGTACAGTCCAGACGTTGCCCCCCGAACGACCCGCCGCCCCAGCCTCCACAGCGCCCAACCTTCCACAGCGTCCCCAGCCTCCACAGCGTCCCCAGCCTCCACAGCGTCCCCAGCCTCCACA
>CAKZLV010000222.1 GCA_937127285.1 uncultured Bacteroidota bacterium | reverse complement strand
AACGCGTATCTGGGATGGCTTCGATATGATGGGTATACCCCTTTTTACAGACGGAAAGGATGCCCAGATGGTAGAGAGGTATGGGTCATTCGCAAGAGGTCCGAACAACGCCGACCTGAAGGACGGAATTCCGACTTCAGGTCCGTGCCGCACCTTTCAGGGCGTAGAAGAGGTAGGACGAACGTATCAAAAGCCGGCCCTGATGGGGCGTCGGCCGGACCTTGCGGCCAGCCCTGCGCGCTTCTTCGGGAAGCCCGTGGGAGCCGACCCGAAACGGCACGACCTGAGATTCCGTCTCAAGATTCGATCTCATCCGTCTCACGGTCCGGTCTCACGGTCCGGCCTCCGCCGACATTGCCTCCTCGAACGAGGCTTTGACGCGCCGACGAGCGGGCCGGTAGTAGACCTGCGTCGTCTGCGGCCGGCTGTGACCGAGAAACTGCTGCAGAAGCTCCTCCGGCATCCCGCGGTCGGAGAGGTGCTGCGCCACGGTGTGCCGAAGCAAGTGTGGGTAGACCTTCTTGGTGATCCCCGCGTCCTCGGCCGTCTCTTTCACGATCTGCTGAATGCGCCGCTTCGAATAGCGCCCGCCCTGGCGCGACCGGAAAAGCGGTCCCGTCCGCCGGTCGCCGAGATGAAGCCGGAGCTCGTTCGCCAGCGACCGGAGGATCGGGACGTCGCGGGCCTTCTCCCCCTTCCCCACCACGCGGATTTCTCGGTCGCGAAAGGCGATGTCGGAGGCGTCGATCTTCACGAAGGTGCCTACGCGGGTCCCCGTCTCGAAAAGGAACCGCATCATCAGTCCGCGGCGACCGGAGCGCTTGTAGGCAGCCTCGAGGAAGGCCTCCAGTTCCTCCGAGGTCAGCCGCTCGGGCGAGCCTTCACTGGAGCGGTCCGGCGGCGTGAGCCCGACTTCGCTTCGCGCCTCCTTGAAGAGGTGGGCGGACTGGTCGTAGGAGTAGCCCCCTTCCCGCAGGATCTTCGCGACGCGGCGAATGTCGGCCTGGCGGTCGTGGCTCTTCTCATTTTCAGCGCCGGAGGTGCGACCGGTTGCGGCGCCGGGCTTCGGTTCGTCGGGCATCACGGGCCGATCGGGTAATGTCGCGGTTTCGGGTTCGCACTCTTAGTACGAAAGACTACCTGTTCTCAGCCCGAATATCAACGCTGGGCACTCGAAAACCACCTGGTTTGCGGCCTGAGTTTCGCTCTATCGGCAATAGGCGAAAGTGGACGTGGAGATCAAATATGGATCTCAGCGCGGAGCGCCTCAAAGTCGTAGCTCCCGAGCACCGTCGCGGTCCTGCAGGCAATCCTCCTCGCGCCACGAGCCCCAGCTGTCTCAACAGGGTTGCCCGTCAACGTGATTATCCATCAATCGGTACCCCGAAAGCGAAGATGGTTACCTCACCATGGTCAGCCGCCCGCTCGCTTCGGCGGTCTCTTTTTCTGAGGTGGAAAGCTGCCCACCAAACCCAAGAGCTGGAAGCTGACGAACCTGCTGAATTCGCCCCTGTGGCAGTCGAACCTTTCATCCTGGCAGAACGCCAATTCCACAACCCTCGGGACTTGGTCGAAACGTGGAGGGGTCCATGGATACCCCGGATCCATCCGAGATCGTTATAGGCCCCTCCACACCTCCCCAATGGTATAATCGGGAAAGGCAACAAGCGCCGGGCGGTGGCGTTTTTGTAAGCGCCGGAGCGCAGGGGCGTGTCTTGGGTAGGGACGCCGATTGAATTCAGGTCGTTTCCGGCCCGTTTGGTGGCACGGCGGAGACTGCGCCGCTTGCGGCAACAGGACGTGCCCTCGCGTGCGGCCTCTCGCACGAGGCCCCGTTCGGCGCTCTGTATCAAGTTCCGCGCCCAAATCACCGTTGCCGGGGGGGTTGGCGCGCGCCTGTTGATCCTCTCCAGGCAGTTGCCTTTTCTCTACACAGGTCGGCGATTGTCCCGTCGACAGAATGCCCGTTTCCCCAAACGCCTTCCCGCTCCGATGCTCAATCGCAACGAGTCTCCTCCGGAGGCTCCTTCGCCGGGTGACGAGTCGCCGAGCCCCGCTTCTGATGGGGACACCTCTTCCCAAGAACAAGCGGGCTTCTCCACCTCGTGGAGGGCGGCATTGGGATACGTCGTTGTCGCTGCCGGCGGCCTCGCGCTTCTCGTGGGCAGCGCGGCCCTGTGGCAGGCTCATTCCATCTACGGAGACCGTCCAGATGGAGAGGCGAAGGCCCCCGCGCTTGCAATTCCGGTCGAGGGCGTCGAGTCGCTGGGGATTGTTTCCCCCTGGGGTGCCTCTCGCGGCGGCGGCACGCGCATGCACAAGGGCATCGACATCTTCGCGCCAGTGGGCACGCCGGTGGTGGCGCCCCGCCCCGGTACCGTGGCCGGCCGCTACGAGAGCGGGACGGCCGGGAAGCACCTCTGGCTGATCGACGAAAACGACACCCACGCCTACCTGTACCTGCACCTGCGCCGCTTCGCAGGGACGGCCCCGCCGGGCGCGCACGTGTCGACCGGCGACACGCTCGGCTACGTGGGCAAAACCGGAAATGCGATCCACACGCCTGCCCACCTGCACTTCGGCGTGGCGCGGCTCAATCGAACGGGCACCCTCGCAGCGGGAAAGCGAAAAGTCAATCCGTATCCCTACCTTCGTGAAAGCGACACGGAGGGCCTTCCCCGCACGCTGGAGGCGATGCGCACAGCCTTTGCGCTGTTTACTCATCAGCAGTTGGGAGAAGAGTGGTGGCTGCCACTCGGGTAGCTTCTGCCCCGCACTTCTGCCGTTGCGGATCGATGTTCTCCCAGACCGAACACCATACGACGCGTTTTTCCATGCAGTGCGCTCTTCTGCGCGACCGGAAGAAGCTTGCCGCACTGGGCGGGATGGACGCTGGGCGGGACAATTGCCGTACGGTCTGGTCCCGACTGTCCATCATTCTCGTGCTACGATCTTTCGGACGGATTCGTGGCCGACAACCTCGCCAGCCAGCCCGTAGCCGTCCCTCTGAAGAACCGTCGGAAGCTCCCGGCACTGGTTTTCTTCGGTCTGCTGCCCATCGGCTTTTGAGATGCAGAGGTCGACGGCCGCTCGTTTCGACGCGTCGTTGCCAGATTCGAGGTCAATCTCCGAAAGACTGAGAGGCATGGTCGAAGATCGGTGTTGCTGAACGAGGACCGACGTACCTTACAGAACGCCCCGCTTTGCGGGTGTCAAATAATGGCCGGTTGTTGATGAGAATCCGGCCTGGGCACGCGCCGGTCTGCGTACTATCTTCCCGGCGTTCCCTCTCTGATGTCTGCGGAGGTGTAAGCTGGGGTATACACAAAAGCCCGGCCTCTGCGGGCCGAGTCGAGGGCCGCAGGGACTGTATTTCCCCCTTTGACTGCACAGCCTTTCTACCGCACAGCGCTTTGGCTTCACGATGCTCGACTCGCTTTTCAACCTGCGCTCTCGGTT
>CAKZLV010000221.1 GCA_937127285.1 uncultured Bacteroidota bacterium | reverse complement strand
TGCCCCGTGATTGCCCCGTGATTGCCCCGTGATTGCCAACGTCTGGACCGAGCGCTTTCCCGTCCGCTCCTACGAAGTCACACCCCGCGGCACCGCTTCGGTGCCGGCCCTGGCCGACTACCTGCAGGAAGCCGCCGGCCATCACGCCGCCGACCTCGGGGTGTCGATGCAGGATCTTCTGGCCGAAGGGCAGGCCTGGGTGCTCGCCCATCTTCGCCTTCAGATACGCCGGCTTCCGGCCTGGGGCGACACCGTCCTCGTGCACACCTGGCCGTCGGGGCTGGAGGGACTCTTCGCCACGCGCGAGTTTCTGCTAACCACCGAGCAGGCCGACGCAGAGGCGGCCCTGGCCCGCGGAACGAGCGCCTGGCTGACGATCGATACGGAGCGCCGCCGGCCGCTGCGCCCCCTGAAGGTGCTTCGTTCCCTCGAACCGCCGCCGCGCGACCACGCGCTCGAGCATCGGTTCGGCGACCTGCCCGCGCCGGATCGGTGCGACAGCGAGCAGCGGTTCCGCGTGCGCTACCACGACCTGGACGTGAACCGCCACGTGAACAACGTCCGCTACCTGGAGTGGGCCCTCGAGACGCTTCCGGGGGATCTGCTCCAGAGCGGGCGCTGCACCGCCCTCGCGCTGCAGTTCCGCGCCGAAAGCACGATGGGCCAGGACATCCACGCCACGGCCCAGATCGACCGCGGCGGGTCTCGGACGGACGTGCGCCACCGCCTCGTGCACGCCGCCGACGACCGCGTCCTCGCCCGGGCGACCAGCCGGTGGACGCCCCCTCGTGCCGATGTCTCGTAGCCCGCCGGCCCCTCCGACCTGCGCGGTCGCAAGCAGAGGAGGGGCGGGACGCGCACCGGTTGGGCAGGGTCGTGGGCAGCGGTCGCCGGTCATCGGGCCGTCAACCGCGCCCGGCCCAGCGGACGACCTCGGCAACGGAGGGCGGTTTGCCGTACATGAAGATGCCGACGCGGTAGATGCGTCCCGCGACCCAGATCATGGCGACGAACGTGAGGGCGAGGAGGACGAGGCCGAGCAGCGTTTGCCACACCGGCACGCTGGCCAGCGCGAGGCGAAGCGGCATCAGGATCGGGGAGAAGAAGGGGAGGAGGGAGAGGACCGTCGCCAGCAGGGCGTTCGGTGCTTCGATCATGAACGAAAGCAGCAGAATCGGGATGAGCAGCGGAATCATCACGATGAAGAGAAGGTTTTGCGCGTCCTGCTGCTGCTCGACCGTCGAGCCCACCGCGGCAAAGATGCTGGCGTAGAGGAGGTAGCCCCCCAGGTAGAAGAGCAGGAACCAGACGAGGAGCATCGGCGAGAGGTCGGGGATGGCAAAGCCGGCCGCCTCGGCCATCTCCGCCTGCGAGGCCCCGGCGCCCACCCCGAGGTCCGCCGGATCGATGAACAGAGCCAGGATCGTCCCGCTGGCCGACAACCCGCCGAAGGCGACGACCCCCCAGATCGTCATCTGCGTCAGCCCCATCGCGCCGATGCCCAGCACCTTGCCCATGAGGAGTTCGAACGGGCGGACCGACGACACGACGATCTCGACGACCCGGTTCGCCTTCTCTTCGATCACCCCCTGCATGACGAACTGGCCGTAGATGAAGACGGCGAAGTAGATGGCGAAGGCCATCACGTAGCCGAGGGCGAGGTAGATCAGCGAGCTGTCGGCCTCGGTGCCGTCCTCGGTGAGCTTGCGGGCGGAGAGATCGACGTCGGAGGCAACGATCCCCAGGACGGCCTCCGTGGCCCCTTGCGCGGTGAGTCGCTCCTGCTGCACGGCGCGGCTGACAACCGATTCCAGACGGTTCTGGGTGGTGAGGCCGCCGCCCTCGGTGCTGTAGTAGTGAGCCTGGCCCTTTCCCGCGATGAGGCTGTCGGGCAGGAGCAAGTACCCGTCGTACGTTTCGGCGCGCACGGCGGCGCGCAGCGAGTCCTCGGGGGCGGTCGTAAAGACGAGCTCCATCCCGTCATCGTTTTCCGCTCGCAGGCGTTCTTCCAGCGACTCGGTTTCGTCGCGCACCGCAATCGTGCGGTCGCCGCTCTGCGACCCGAAGTACCCGAAGAGCGCCGGAAGCACGAGCAGGGCCACGATCCCGATCGGGGCGAGGAGGGTGGCGACGATGAACGATTTCGAGCGGACCCGACGCCAGAACTCGCTTTTGAGGATCAACCAGATCTTGGTCACGGCAGGAGGGGGTGGGCGGAAGAGAAGTCGGAGCCGGAACGAGGCAGGGCGTCTCCGGGCCGGCGGGCGGAGGGCCGCGGGAGCCGGACGAAGCTACCGGGCAAAGCTACCGGGCGAAGCTAGGTGGCCGCGTAGGCGGCTTCTTCTTGCATCTTTTGGGCTTCGTCTTCACCGACGACGTCCACGAAGATCTCGCTCAGCGGCGGCTCCACCTGTTCGAAGCGGAAGAGCTCCTCGGTTTCCTGCAGCGCGGTGTCGAGAATTTGTCGGGCCGGAATCGATCCGGTCAGCGTCAGCTCTGCGCGATGGGCCGAACGGGTGTTGATGCGCACGCCGCCGTCGGCTGCCAGCACGTCGATGAAGCTGTCGTCGCCGTCGAACTCGAGGATGACGGTATTGCGGCCGAACTGCTTTTTGATGTCGCGCAGATGGCCCTGGAGGACCACGTCGCCGCGTGCCATAAGGCAAATATCGTCGCAGAGCTGCTCCACCTGCTCCATGCGGTGCGAGGCGAAAAGGATCGTCCGGTCCTCGCTGCGAAGCTCCAGAATGACGTCGCGGAGCAGGTCGGAGTTGATCGGGTCGAGGCCGCTGAACGGCTCATCCAGAATGAGGAGCGACGGCTCGTGCAGCAGCGTGGCGATAAACTGCACCTTCTGCTGCATTCCCTTCGAGAGCTCCTCCGTCTTCTTGTCGGCCCAGTCCGTCGCGTCG
The DNA here is from genome assembly GCA_937127285.1 of uncultured Bacteroidota bacterium. GTDB lineage: Bacteria > Bacteroidota > Rhodothermia > Rhodothermales > Salinibacteraceae > CAKZLV01. Next base: position 545 of record CAKZLV010000221.1, on the reverse strand, counting down.
AAACGATCAAGCCACCGATCGGCCCGCGCTGCGGCCTCCTGCTTCGCCAGCCCCTTCAGCGTGCCCAGGTACACGAGCTGCTCGCGCACCCGCAGCCGCTTGTACAGGCCGCGCTCTTCGGGAAGGTACCCCATTCGCTGCTGGCTCCAGGCCCCCACCTCGCGCCCATCGTACCGGATCTGCCCTTCGTCCGGCAGCGTGATGTAGGTGATCATGCGGATTGTGGACGTCTTGCCCGCTCCGTTCGGACCGAGGAGGCCGAGAATGCGGCCGGGCTCGGCGGTGAAGGAAACGGACTCCACCGCCGTCGTGGAGCCGTACCGTTTCGTTACGTTCGAAACCTCAAGGTGAGACATACAGGCAGCGGAGGAGGCGAGGGAGACGATGAGAAGGGCAGAGCGCCGCCGAACCGGGCACGTCGTCGACCGGTTCGGCTCGACGATTCGAGCCGGGGCGGCGTCAGGAAAATCGGTCAACGGAATAGCGGACGTCGCCCCGACGATGTTACACGCCGCTCGTCGGTGCTCGTCGGACGCGCCGACCTC
>CAKZLV010000220.1 GCA_937127285.1 uncultured Bacteroidota bacterium | reverse complement strand
GGGGTAGAGGGTGGAGGATGGAGGATGGAGGATCGCGCGCTTCCTCCGGTCGCGGGATGGATGGTCGCAGATCGTGAATCCGCGCCCCCAAATCGTCCGACTCCCCGGTTCCCCGTCTCCCCGATTCCCCGGTTCCCCGTCTCCCCGATTCTCCGGCTCTCCGTCTCCCCGGTTCGCCGTTTCTCCGGCTCTCCAATTCCCCGTCTCCCCGACCCGCCGGTTCCCCTCGCGGTGCTATTCCATCAGCATGTCCAGCAGGTGAGCGATGCGGGAGCGCATCTGCCGGCGGTCGACGATCATGTCGAGGAAGCCGTGCTCCAGCAGAAACTCCGACCGCTGAAAGCCCTCCGGAAGGTCGGACCCGATCGTCTCCTTGATGACGCGGGGCCCGGCAAAGCCGATCAGCGCTTCCGGCTCGGCGATATGGATGTCGCCCAGCATCGAAAAGGAGGCGGTCACGCCGCCGGTGGTTGGGTGGGTCAAGACGGAGATGAACGGCAGGCCCTTGTCGTCGAGGCGCGTGAGGTGGGCACTGGTCTTGGCCATTTGCATCAGGCTCAGCGCGCCCTCCATCATGCGCGCGCCGCCGCTCTGGGAGATGACGATGAGGGGAATTTCCTGCTCGGTGGCTCGCTTGATCGCGCGGGCCACCATTTCCCCGACGACCGAGCCCATCGACCCGCCGATGAAGCTGAAGTCCATCGCCGCCATCGATACGCGTTGCCCGCCGATCGTCCCGGTGGCCGACTGGACGGCCTCGTTCTGACCGGTGTCGTCGAGGGCTCCTTGCAGCCGCTTCGTGTAGGGCTTGCGGTCTTCGAAGTTGAGCCGGTCGACGGAGCGCAGGTGCGTGTCGTGCAGGTCGTAATCGCCGTCGTCGAACAGAAAATCGAAGTACCGGTGGCTGCTCATCCCGAAGTGATGGCCGGAGCTCGGAAAGACGAGGAGGTTATCCTCCAGCTCCCTCCGGTTGATGATCTCGTCTGTTTTCGGGCACTTCACCCACTGCCCCTCCGGCACTTCGTTCTGCTCGTCGCGGGTGGTGAGGATGCCAGCTTTCTTGCGCCGAAACCAGGGCATGGCGGGGTGGGGAAGGTTCAGCAGAGACGGGGCGGACGGATGCTTCCATCAAAAGTCACGTATCACGATAGGAAACCAACGTTCCAACCTCGAAAGGCAACAGGTGAAATGCAGCGTGAAACGGAACTACAGCGCGAAACGGTCGGGGGGCAACTGCAAGAGCCCGACTCCAAACTCTACAACGGAGGCGGGGCCGGCGTTGCGTGCACGTCCTTCACGTAGAGCGGCTCCAGCCGAGCGAGACGGTCCGCTTCTCCGTTTAGCAGGCGAGACCGCCCGCGTCGGGCCACGGCGGCGGCCGACGGAGGGAGGTCGGCGGGAGCGAGGACCGAGAGGGAGGCGTCGAACGCCGTGCGGAGAACGGGGCGACTCTTCTCGCCGCCGTCGCCCACGACCCAGAGGCGCTCGGGGACCGATCCCAACCAGTCGGGGAGGTCCTCCACCGAGAGAGCGGTCGTCTCGGCGTGAGAGATCAGGTCGCGGTCGGAAGCGCCGTCGGTCGCTGCCGAGACGCGGTAGGCGGCGGCGTAGACGTCGTCCCGGCGGGCGTCGATGAGTCCGCACACGACCTCGCCGGGGGCCGCAAACGGAAGGAGGCGCGCGCAGTGGGCTTCCAGGCTGGGAATGCCCGCAACCGGAATGTTGTGCGCCAGCGCCCAGCCCTTGGCGGTGCTGACGCCGATGCGCAGGCCGGTGTAGGAGCCGGGACCCATCGAGACGGCGATCCCGTCGAGGGCGGCCAACCGATCCCCGGCCTCCTCGTCGTCGGGCAGGCACTCGGCGTGAGCGAGGACGTCCTCGACGAGCGGCGTCAGGCGGCGGGCGTGCACGCGCGGCACGTGCAGGTGAGCCTCGGCCGCGACGCCGCCTTCCGTCACGACCGCAGCGCTGCACGTTGTCGTCGCCGTCTCCAGTCCCAGAACCGTCATCCGGAATCCGTTGCGCGTTTCAAGGGGCAGGGCGTCGTCAGCACCAGGAGAGCCGGCCCGGTGGGGTTACTGGTCGGACTTGGCTTCCATCAGCGTCTGCAGGTAGGATTCGTCCTCGGGCGTCAGGCCGTCTCCGGTGGGGTGCGGGTCGTCGAACTCAATGTACCGGTCGGCGGCATCGATGACGTCTTCAATGGCTTCCTCGAACGAAGGCCGCTTCACGTATGCGCCGGAGGCGTTCTTGTGACCGCCCCCGCCGAACGAGCGCGCCCATTCGTCGACGCGAACGTCTACCTCCGAGCGGAAGCTGATCTTCGCTCCCTCGTTCGCCTCGGAAAAGAGGAGGGCGGCCTTCACCCCTTCGACGGAGAGGACGTAGTTGACGAAGCCGTCCTTGTCGTCCCACGACGCGCCGGTGTCTTCCACCATGCGCTGCGTGACGACCGAGTAAGCGAGCTGGCCGTCGTAGCAGAGGCGGATCCGGTTGAGCATGCGCCCCAGAAGCCGAAGCCCGGGCATCGACTTGCGGTCGAACAATTGCTCGTGGATGGGAGCCGGCTCGATTTCGCCGCGCTCGAGCAGGTCGGCGATGATGCGGTGGATGCGGGGCGTCACGCTGCTGTAGCGAAACGAGCCGGTGTCGGTCATGATGGCCGTGTAGACGGCCGTCGCAATCCGCTCGTTGATGCGCGACGGGTCGATCTGCTCGATGATTTCGTAGACGAGTTCGCCGGTGGCGGCGGCGCTGTCGCGCACAAAGAAGAGATCGAACCAGCGCTCGGGGTCGAGGTGGTGGTCGACGAGGACCTTGGTGGCGCCCGACTTTCGGACCATCGAACCGACATGCCCGAGGCGCTCCTCGTCGTTGGTGTCAAGGACGAACGCCACGTCCGCCTCCGCGATGGCGCCGTGCTGGTGCAGCGAGGCGTCGAAGACCTCGACTTCCTCGGACCCGGGCAGCCAGTCCAGGTTGTAGGGCGGACTGTCGCTGTTCAGCATCAGGACGTCCTTGCCAAGCGCCTCCAGGAACAGCCCGAGGCCGACCTGCGAGCCCAGCGCATCGCCGTCAGGGCGAAGGTGGGTGGTAACCACAAAACGCTCGTTTTCACGAATCAACGCGCAGACATCGTCGAGCATGCCTCGCCTCCGGCACTCATGATGGGGGATTGCAATTTATAGCCTTCCCCTAACGCGGCCCGTGCGGAATGGGTTCGCGAACGCAGTCGGGGGCGTCGCCGCCCGAGGCCGGGGGGCTTGCGTTCGCGCCCGAAACGAATGCCGTCGTGCGGATACGCAATCCAACCGGCGAGGTCGGTCGACTCCGAACGCCCACGACCTCCGCCGGGTCGGGCGGCGGGCGGTTCGACATTGCCCGACCCGAATGGTAACGTGAGGAACCTCGTGCATCCCTCGCCTGCACGTCTCCTTCGTTTGCCCGATTCCCGACCGGAACCGTTCGGCGCATCCCGGCGGATCGACTCGGGCAGACCGATCCTCGATCTGCTCACCCACCGACCGCGTCCATGGAGGAAGGCACGTTCAACCTGCAGCTCCTCGACTACGTTATCGTCGTCGTGTACTTCGTCGGCGTCATCGCCCACGGGCTCTACGTGAGCCGCGGACACGAAAGCGCCGACGACTACTTCCTGGCGGGTCGCAACCTGCCGTGGTACCTGATCGGCTTCTCTCTCTTTGCGTCCAACATGTCGGGCTCCAGCTTCGTCGGGCTGATGGGCGCGTCGTACGACAACGGGATCGTCGTTTTTAACTACGAGTGGACGGCGGCGCTCGTCCTGATCTTCTTTGCCCTCTTTATGCTGCCGGCCTTCCTGCGCGCCGGCATCTCCACGATCCCGGAGTTCCTGACGACGCGCTACGACAAGCGCTCCCGCATCGCCTACTCGCTCTTTACGATCCTGGCGATCATGTTCATCGACACGGCCGGGGCACTCTACGCCGGCGGACTCGTGATCTCCAACATCATCCCCGGCTTTACGCTGTGGACGGCCGTTGCGGTGCTGGCCGCCGTGGCCGGGGTGTACACCATTCTCGGGGGACTCGAGGCCGTGGTCGTGACTGATACCGTCCAGGCGATTCTCCTCTGCATCGGCGCGGGAGCCATTTTCTGGTTCGGAATTGACGCCGTCGGCGGATGGGGGGCCATGATGGAGCGCCTGAGCGAAGACCAGACGGGCCTGATTAAGTCCACCGGCGACGACTTCTTGCCGTGGCCGGGAATTCTCGGCGTCGTCCTTCTCGGGTTCTATTACTGGACGCTCAACCAATTCGTCGTGCAGCGGACGCTCGGGGCGCGCGATCTCGACCAGGGGCGCAAAGGGGCGCTCTTCGCCGGGCTCCTCAAGATCCCGAACCTCTTCCTGATGATCCTGCCCGGCGTCTTCGCCATTCTGCTGTTTCCGGGACTCGACAATCCGGACATGGTCTTTCCGACGCTGGCGGCCGAACTGCTGCCGGTCGGGTTTCGCGGGCTGATCCTGACGGCGCTCATCGCCGCGATCATGTCGAGCCTCGACTCCGCCCTCAACGCCGCGTCGACGCTCGTCTCCGTCGACTTCGTCAAGGAGGCCCGCCCGGAGATCGACGACGACACGCTCGTGCGGTTCGGACGGGGATTCACGGCGATCGCGATGGTCGTTGGGGCCGTGTACGCGCCCATGATTCGCAGCTTCGAAAACCTCTTCGAGTACTTTCAGAGCGTTCTCGCCTACGTGACGCCGCCGATCGTCGCCGTCTTCGTGATCGGGATCTTCTGGAAGCGGGCAAACCGGCACGGGGCGTTCTGGACGATCGTCTCCGGACTGGCGGTCGGCGTTCCCCTCTTCCTCTCGAAAGAAATCTTCGGAACCTGGACCGCGCTCGGCCTGCCGGAGCCGCACTACACCTACATGGCGGTGCTCATGTTTGCGTTCGGCACCGCGATGCTCGTCACGGTCAGCCTGGCGACGGAGGCGCCGGACTACGAAGAGATCGCGCAGTACACGTTCACCCAGGAGATCTTCGAGCAGGACCTGCAGGACGTCGGCCTCCCGTGGTACCAGGATTTCCGCTACCAGTCTGCCGCCCTCACCGCCGTCATGCTCGGTACGATCTGGTTCTTTTGGTAGCCAGCCCGTTCCGGAGGCTCCGGCGAATGCAGGATCCCGATCCCCCGACCGCCCTCGCCCACCCGTTCTCCCACGCCTCTACACCCTCATGCACAACGCCCGACCGGACTGGCTGCAGGAAATTGACCATACCGGAGACGTGGGGATCGTGGTGACGGCGCTGGATCGCAACCGGCTCTACGCCCGGGCGGCCGTCGGTCTGTTCTGGGTGCTCACCGATGTGGAGGCCGTCCGCGACCGCGAGGCGGTGGACGTGTCGGTCGAGGCGGCCGATCCGGAGAGCCTCATGGTGCGGTGGCTCTCCGAACTCAACGTTCTGCACGCGACGCAGAACGTTCTCTTCCGGCGCTTCGACGTCGACATTCGCGACACAGCCGACGGGCTCCACCTGGAGGCGAGCGCCCACGGCGAGCCCATCGACCGCGATCGCCACACCGTCTTCACCGAGATCAAGGCCGTTACCTTTCACGGCATGAACGTCGAAGACACCGGCACCGGCTGGCGCGTGCAGGTGATCTTCGATATGTAACGCGGTCGGGTTGCGAGTTGCGGGTTGAGGGTTTTGGGTTGAGGGTTGAGTGATGGGGGGCGGGGACGACATCATTGATCAATGCACAATGATCATTGATCATTATCTTCCCCGCGTCCAAGCCCCCAAGCGTCCAAGCCCCCAAGCGCCCAAGCCCCCAAGCG
>CAKZLV010000219.1 GCA_937127285.1 uncultured Bacteroidota bacterium | reverse complement strand
GGGGGACGCTTTGGGGGCTGGGGACGCTTTGGACGCCTGGAGACGCCGGGGGACGGTATTCAATGGACAATGATCATTGATCAATGCTCAATGACTTCCACCCATCCACCCACACACCCATCCACCCACACACCCATCCGCCCACACGCCCGTCCGCAGCCGTTATCCCGCGGGTACGGTGGCGGCTTCGGCGTCGGCGTAGTCGAAGAAGCGCTGGAAGACCTCGGCGGTGGCGGCGGTGGAGCGGTCGCCGACGACGACGGCTTTTCGCTTCGCCCGGGTGAGGGACACGTTGAAGCGGCGGGGCTCGTTGAGGAAGCCGATCTCGCCATCCGCATTCGAACGAACGAGCGAAACGATCACGGCCTCCTTCTCCCGCCCCTGAAATCCGTCGACCGTGTCGACCTCCAGTCCGTTCTCGACGGCTTCCGCCAGCTTCCGCTCCAGCAGCTGTACCTGGTCGTGGTACGGAGTAATCACGCCCAGGTCCTCCGGTCGGACGCCGGCGGCGAGGAGTCCGTCGGCGATGCGCGCCGCGATCGCGGCCTCCGCCGGGTTCTCGCGGGACGGAGACCCCGCTCGCTGCTGCTCCGGCGCGTCGATGCCGCTCGTGTCGACCACCACGAGGGGATGCGCGGGATCGAGCACGACCGGATTCGCCTCCACCTCGTCGGGCACGAGAACACCCAGATCGTCCAGGGTATGACGGCGAACCGAGGCGTCCGCTTCCAGCTGTCCGTCGTAAAAGGTCTCGCTCGAGAACCGCATGATCGTCTCGTGCATGCGGTACTGCCGGTGCAGCAGGCTGCGGATGCTGCTCGGATCGTCGGCCGTCGTGTCGTGGTGCTTCGCGAGGCGCTCGAAGAGGGAGGTCCGCAGGCCCGACCGGGCCGCCTCTTCGTTCTTCACCGTCGGCGGAAGCTGGCGATGATCCCCGGCGAGGATGGCGCGATCGGCGTGGACCATCGGAATCCAGCACGACGGCGCCGTAGCCTGCGTCGCCTCGTCGATGACGAGCGTGTCGAACGTGCGCCCGGCCAAGCGGTCGCTTCCGGCGGTGGAGTTGGTGCTGCAGACAACGTCGGCGGCATCCAGGACCTGGCCGATGGCCTCGTCCTCCATCGCCTCCGCCTTGTCGAAAAGCCGATCCGCCCGTTCGCGGAGCCGAATCCATTCGGCCATCTCGGCGATCTTATCCGGCGACACGCCCCGCGATCCGCGACCGTCGTCGGCCAGCTCCTTAATCTGTTCGTCCGACATCCCGCGGCGGTAGCGACCGCTCGGCGCGGTCAGATCCTCCTGCTCGTCCAGCAGGGCGAAGGCTTCCTCGCGCACCTCCTGCGATGACTGATACGTCTCGTTCTCTTGAATCCGGGCGTCGAGGGTGTGGCGGTGCAGCGCCGGAGACACGCGGGCCGGATGCCCGAGTCGCACGACGTCCGCGCCCCGGGCCGCGAGAAACTCCACCAGATTGTCGACGGCGGTGTTGGAGGCGGCCGTCGCCAGCACGTGTTCTCCGGCGGCGACGCACTGCTCGATGACCTCGATGGCGGTCGTCGTCTTTCCCGTTCCCGGCGGACCGTGGATGAGGTGGATGTCTTCGGTGGCAAGACTCTCCCGGACGGCCCGTTTCTGCGAGGGGTTGAGATCGGGATTCTGCCACGCGTCGATCTCGACCGGATCGCGATGGGTGGAGTCGCGGATGCCCACGCACGTGTCCCGGAGGCGCTGCAGAGTCCCGTCGGCATCGGGAAGCCGGGCGAGCGCTTCGTTCATCCGTTGGTAGGTGATGTCGTTGACCACCACGTCGAGGCGCAGCCCGTCCGTCGTCACCCATCCGTCGGGTTCGTCGTCGAACGCCAGGGTGACGCTGTAGCCGGTAACCTGCGTGACCGTCCCGGTCGGATTGTCATCCCGCAGGGGATCCCGCTTGGAGATCATGACCAGATCCCCGACGGAGATCTCGGTGTCCGGGAGCGGCTCCCCGTTCTGCTCCCGCATGAACTTGACGAGGTGACCGCCGAGCGACTCGCCTTCGTCGCGGCCGCGCATTTGCAGAAGAGCGCGACCTTTCGCCTCCCGCTCCGGGCCCGACAGAGACCGGATTTCGCGCTCGTGGCGGCGCATCTCCTCCTCCCGCTCCATCTCGACCAGATCCGTGAGGCGCCGTACGGTGTCGCGGACGCGGGCGTCGTCATCGTCCAGGTGCGAGACGCGGACGGTTTGGCTGCCGATCTGGTTGCCGTCCATCACCCGGACGAGGCGGTCGGCCACCTCCGGGTCGACGTCCACGGTTGCCTCCCCATCCTGCAGGTCGATGCGTCCGATCTGTTCACCGTCGACGTCGGCTTCTCCCGTGAAGGCGCCAACGATGTCTCCCGGGCCTTGCCCGTCGAGTCCGCGAATCCAGAGGGTGCACGGATCGGTTTCCATTTTTCTTTTTCTTGCAATAACGGAATCATTCGCGTGTCGCAGTCCGAGGACGCCCCCGCGGCCGGTGTAGGCGCGGCCCGCACCTACCGGTGCGAGTGGACCTTTCGGTAGATCGCGTGCACGCGCCGTCCCCCGGCCTCTTCGACCACCTCCGGCTCCTTCGCCACCTCCAGATCGGCCTCACGCCGCCGGGCGTCGAGGCTGTCGAGCGCAAACGGGCCGGCCTCGGCCGCCGGCGCATCGACCGGGGCTCCGTCTCCCTCCGTCCGCTCGGCATCCTCCAGGTCGACCTCACTCGCCGGCAGCGTCACGTACACCCAGCCGCCCGGTTTCAGAACGCGGCGCGACACCGTAAGAACACGGCGGAGTTCGGCCTTCGTCGATGCGTACACCTCCGCCCGGTCGGCAATCACCCAGTCAAAGGTTTCGGCCGGGTAGTCGAAGGCATCCAGCGTCGCCTCCCCGACGCAGCGCTCCGCCGTTTCCTCATCGATCAGATCGGCGACGAGGCTTCGCGTGCGGGCCACCGCGCCGGGACGAGGGTCGCAGGCGTGCACGGGAAAACCGAGACGGAGCAGCGCCTCGGTGTGGCGCCCCCGCCCGCACCCCAGGTCGAGCACGGAACTGTCTACGGGAACGGCTGCCATCGTGCGCAGCAGGTCGTCGGAGAGGTGCATCGGAACGGTAGCTGGAAATGAGTGCGAGAGCCGGCGGCAGCGACGCATCCGGGACGCCTCCACGCGCGAGATCGCACGAGGACGGCCGTACGGGGACGGCTCGTGCGAGGGCAGGGCGCCTCGAAGCCGCCCGAGGGATCGGTCGCGAGGGTTCCCCCTCTGTACCTTTTGGATCGCTACGCAACGTTGTTCCGGTGCTGCCCCCGTCCCCGTTTGTTGTCGAGCCTCGCCTTCTCCGCCCGTCGCCTGCGCGGCAGAGACCGTGCACGGAGAACGGCACCATCACCGTCCGAGGGCCGTCCAGGGGGACGCCAGAGAGCAGCCGGAGCCGAGTCGACGAGGCGATGCGTGACGGGACCGGGGCGATGTCGGGACGATGGCTTCCGGACCGGTCCGACAGCGCCAGACGCCCCCCGCACCGGCAGGGATGGCTATCCGTTCGGGTCCGTCTCCCGTGCGCCCGTCTCCTACGGATCCGTCTGCTGCGGGTCAGTCTGCTGCGGGTCCGTCTGCTGCGAGTCCGTTTGCGCCGCGTCCGTTGTGGAGGTCGATCCGTCGTGCCGCATCGTCCAGCGGCGCGCCCCCGTTTCCCGCTCGCACTGAGGGCAGCGCATCGACTGCTGCGTAAGCTCATACCGCGGCGTGTCGCTCCCGGATCGCGGCGGCCGGGTGGGGCGATTCCGTTCCTGGCCGGCTTCGTCGTCCGCACCGGGGGTCGGATCCGCCGGCGTCGCGTCCGACGCGGCGGGCAGACGCAGTTGCTCCAGGCTCGCCTCCGCCAGGGCTTCAATCAGGAGCGGGTGCGCGTTCAGTCCGGACGCCACCTCAAAGTGGCGGATGCCGGCGGTCTCCGCCGCCTGGCGGACTTCAATATCGAGGTCGTAGTGCGTCTCCACATGATCGGCGAGATACGAGATCGGGACGACGAGCACGCCGTCGACGTCCTGCTCGGCAAGGTCGCGGAGCGCGCGGGTGGTGGACGGCGAGAGCCACTCCGCGAAGCCGTCTTGCCCCTGGAAGGATACGGTGTAGGACGGATCGCCGTCCCGGCGCTGGACCACGTCGGTGACGGTGGAGTGCAGGTGGCAGCAGTACGGGTCGCCGTGCACGGTGCGCTCGTTGCGCGGCGTGCCGAGCGCGCTGAAGAGAAGATGCACGTCGTTGCGGACCGACGCCGGGAAGCGCTGGAGCGCCTCGTCGATGCGTTCCGAGATTGCCTGGACGTACTTCGGATGGGCGGCGTATTCGAAGACCGAGGTGGTCGGCCACGACGGGATCTCCCCGGTTTCATCGAGCGCGTGCCAGTAGGCGATCGAGGCGCCGGAGGTCGTCGCCGACCAGTGGGGGTAGAGCGGCAGCAGCACCACCCGATCGACGCCGTCCTCCTCCATCTGCGCCGCCGCCTCTTCACTGAACGGGTGCCAGTACCGCATCGCCATGTAGGTCCGAAACGTGACCCCCGCCGGCCGGCCGTAGGTCGCGTTGAGGTGCCGCTCCAGCCCGGTTGCCTGCTCCTGCGTCAGCCGGTTGATGGGCGAGCTTCCCCCGATCCGCTCGTAGTCCTCCGCCACCGACGGGGCCCGCATCCTCGCCAGTCCGCGAGCCATCCAGTGCCGCAGGAAACGGCCCAGCGGAAGATCCACCACCGCCGGATCCATAAACAGGTTGTAGAGAAACGGCTCCACGTCCTCCAGTGCATTCGGCCCCCCGTGATTGAGCATGACCACCGCCACCGTCTCTCCGGCGTTCACCTCCAGCGGGGCATCGGGATAGAAACCGCCGGTGGTCAGACGGTCGTCGCGGCGATACATCCGCAGGTAGTCGCGGGGCGTCATGGCGAAGACGAATTCGAGAAAGGCCAGCACACGCGGTGTACCGCATCTTAAGCGAGTCGGCATTGCAGGCCGTTCCTCTGGCGGGTTGAACTTTGACCGAAAAGAATTGCGGCGGTCGTCGGGGCCTTCCCACCGGCTCTCTGCCCCGGCCCCCTTCTGCATCTTTTCTGCATCTCTTCTGCGGCTCTGGTTGTGGGATCGGCCGCCCGGACGTGAGCCTTGCCCCCGCCTCTTCGGCCTCCCCCTTGCATCGGCCCCTCGGATCTGCAACAAACTGGACAGACCGCCCGCACCCGGGGTAGATCGGGGACGAAGCGGGAACCCGGAACCGGACGGGCGTAGAAGAAGCAGTCACCGCAACACCGGCGGTGCCCGCCAGGCCGGCTGGGCTCACCAGGCCGGCTGGGCTGGCACGCTTGCAAGGCGACGCCGGGCGTTGCGCAGAGGACGCACCACGCAGACGGAATGAGAACCATGAACACGTTGAAAGTCGGATTCCTCCTCACTCTTCTTACACTCGGCTTCGTGGCCGTCGGGGGCTGGATCGGCGGGTCCGGCGGAATGGCGGTTGCGCTTGTTCTGGCGGTGGCAGTCAACGCCGGCAGCTATTGGTTCAGCGACCGCATCCTCCTTCGGGCAACCGGGGCGCAGCCGCTGGACGAGCGGTCGGCCCCGGACCTGTATGCCATGACACGGCGTCTTGCCGACCGGGCCGGCCTCCCGATGCCGGGCCTCTACCTCGTCCCCGATCCGCAGCCCAATGCCTTCGCCACCGGCCGCAGCCCCGAACGCGGCGTCGTGGCGGTCAATCAGGGGCTGCTCGACCTCCTTTCGCCCGCCGAGATCGAAGGCGTCCTGGCCCACGAGCTCGCGCACATTCAAAACCGGGACACCCTCGTGATGACGGTGGCCGCATCCATCGCCGGCGCCCTCATGATGCTGATCAACATCGCTCAGTGGTCGGCGATCTTCGGCCGGGGCGACGGGAACGGACCCGGCCTCGCCGGCCTTCTCCTCGCCGGCCTTGTGGCGCCGCTGGCGGCGAGTCTCGTCCAAATGGCGATTTCGCGGACCCGCGAGTACGGGGCGGACCGTCGGGCGGCGCACCTCGTCGGCTCGTCGCGCGGACTGACGTCGGCCCTCCGCAAGCTGGAGCGCGCCGCCCAGTCGATCCCGTCGACGCGAATGCAGCCCGCCACCGCCCACCTGGCCATCGTCAACCCGCTGGCCGGCGCCGGTGCGGCGTTCTCCCGCCTGTTCTCGACTCACCCGCCGATGACCGAGCGCATCGCGGCCCTCCAGAAGGTCGAGCGCGAACTCTCGAACTCCCAATCGGCGCAGGTGGGCTAACCGCAACGACACCGCCCCACCGGGGCGACTCGGAACCGCGGGAACGTCGATTTTACAGGATTTGGATGCACGCGGGTCTTGAATTTGCGGGAACGGACGGATGCGTTGCCGACGCACCCCTTGAGTTTTCCCTACCTCTCGACCGTCCGTTCTGCTTACAGCCCGCTCCACCGATCCCCCCCGACGACCCCGACACCTCCATCCCCGACACCTCCAACCCCACGCTCACCGTGCTGGGGGAGGTGCTGGATCGGCTCGCAGGAATTGAAGCACGGCAGAAGGTGATTGCCCGTGAGATTTCTCATCTCCGCGCGGTCGCCGAAGATCGGTCGCAGAAAGACGTTCTGGACGAACTGCGCACCCTGTTCGAGAAGCACCTGACGCAGGAATGCGACCGAATCCTCAGACGCATCAGCCTGCTGTCGACCCTTCCGCCGGAGGCACCGCCGACCGACCCCGACGCGAACGAGGACGCTCCCCGCGACGGATCGGGGCCCTGCCCGACCTGCCCCCTCCCCGACTCAGAAGGAGGGTCGCGCTGCGAGGGATACGGGCCGGGGCCGCTCTCTGCTAGCGAAGCAGCCGTGGCGGCAGCACCCACTCCACAACGCCGGCTCCCCACGCGACCTCGGTCCATGTGTCGACCGAAACGTCGATGCGAACCCCGGCGCCGGTGGGAAGGCGGACGCGCGCATCGCCGGCGAGCCGTCGGACTACGTCGCCCCACGTCGGCTGGTGGCCGACGAGTAGCGCGCTCTCCGCCTCCGCATCCACAGCGTGCACGGCACGGAGGACATCTTCTTCTCCCTCTCCATCGTAGAGCGAGCGTTCGGTTCGCAGAGGAACGTCGACCGCCCACTGCCCCCCGTCGGGCAACAGCGAGGCGGTGTCGCGGGCCCGGACAGCGGTGGAGGCGACAAGCCGATCCGGAATCTGGTCCGTTGCCGACAGGAAGCGACCAAGCCGCCGCGCATCGCGCTCTCCGTCGGCCGTCAGTTCGCGGGCGTGATCGCGGTCGTAGCTCGTGCCGGAATGCGCCTGAGCGTGCCGCACGAGATAGAGGGTCTTCATGAGCGAATACGGTTGAGATGAGCACGTCCGGAAAAGTCGTCCCCCGCCGAAATCCGCCGGTTGACCGGCACCGGGCAGCGTAGGCGGCGTCCATTGCCGAAGGTACGAATCATGCCTTCGCCTGTCGAGGGGTCGCCGCCCCGAGCGCGGTCGACATTCCGAGCCCTGCCCGGACTCTGCGTGCGCTCCAACGAGCCCGTCGGCCCCGGAGGCGCCCCGCAGGGCATCACGAACTCATCAACAGAGCACGGGGAGACATCCGCGAGGATGTCAGGGCGACCGTAGAGAGACATCGGGGACACATCCGAGATCCGACAGGGACATTTCCGGGCCCGATAGGGACACATGAAGGGGCGGCTGCGTACGCAACCGGAAGCGTGGGCCTGCGTGAGCGGCTCCGGCCCGTCGGCATCCTCCGATCCATTCCTGCTTCCGGGTCGTTCTTCCTCTCTTGCAACTCCGTCTCTCTTCGAACAGCTCGTTCCGCGTTATGTCTCTCCCCCGTGGAGTTGTCGCCGCCGGCGTCACCCCCTTCCGGGCCGACGGGTCGATTCACGTTCCTCTCTTTGCCGAACATACCGCCTCCCTTCTTCGAAGCGGCTGCGACGCCGTTCTCCTCTTCGGCACCACGGGTGAAGGGCTCTCCCTGACGGCCGAGGAGCGGAGAGTCGCGCTGGAGCAAGTCGTTGATCACGGCCTGCCGCCGGGTCGTCTTTTGGTAGGCACCGGATCGCTGGCGTTTCCGGACCTCGTCGAACTGACGCGGGCAGCGACGGCGCGAGGCGTCGGTGGCGTCCTCGTCCCGCCCCCGTTTCACATCAAGGCGGTTTCCGATGCCGGCGTCTACCGAACCTACGATGAACTCGTCCAGCGCGTCGGGGACGCCGACCTGCGCCTGTACGCCTACCACTTTCCTCAGCTGACCGGCGTGGAGGTGTCGTTCACCGTTCTCGAAGAACTCCGGCGGGCGTACCCCGGCCAGGTGGCGGGCGTGAAGGATTCGTCCGGCGAGTGGGACCACACCGAGACGCTCTGCCACCAGTTTCCAGACCTGGACGTGTATGCAGGAACGGAGCGGCTGCTGCGCCCGATTCTCGACGCCGGCGGCGCGGGGTGCATCTCTGCGACGGTCAACCTCACCGCCCCTCTCGCCGCCGCCGTTCGGAGCGGGTGGCAGGCCGGCGACGACGTCGCTGCCCTGCAGGACGATCTGGCCACTCTCCGGGCGCACATCGCCTCGTTCCCGATGATTCCGGCGCTCAAAACCCTGCTCGCCCACCGATCGGGCCGGGACGACTGGCTGCACACGCGCCCGCCGCTTCCCTCGCTTCCGGACCCGTCGCTCGACTCGCTCGCCCCCATCGACCGGTTGCTGGATGAAACCCTGGCCGCCCACGATCTCCGCACGCCTGCCCGCGAGCCGGACGCGCCGGAGTAACGGGTGGAAGCATCGGACCGGATCACGGGCGCTCTTGAACCACCCGTCCATCCGGTAGGATGCGCTCGTTCGGTCCCGGCTTCTCCGTTGGAAACTCGCTGATCGGGACGTCCTCGTTGCGTTCTTTGGGGACGTAGTGCACGTGGTCGCCGTGCGGCACCTTCTCGAAGCGTTCGCCTTCGTACGGGTTGACGACGATGGTCATCAGGTAGCCGAAGAAAACAACCGCCACACCCACCACGATCCACTTGCGCATCGATCGAAGGCGCGACATCTCCCGCTCTTCTCCGGCGGTGTCTTCCTGCGGTCGCTCGGATCCTTCAAACGTCTTCGGCATGTCTGGTGTCTGGTTGATTCCACGTCTTTGCGGGGACGCCCGGGTGCGGCCGGCGTAGCGTCTGGAAGTCAGTCTTCCATGCGGGGGAGCGTGATGCCCCGCTGATGCTGATACTTGCCCTGCTTGTCCGCGTAGGAGGTATCCGGCGTCTCCCCTTTCAGAAATACCACCTGCGCGATCCCCTCGTCCGCGTACACCTTCGCGGGGAGCGGAGTTGCATTTCCGATTTCGATCGTGACGTGGCCCTCCCATCCCGGCTCCAGCGGCGTGACGTTCACGATGATGCCGCTTCGGGCGTAGGTGGACTTCCCGAGGACGATCGCCAGCAGGTTGTCCGGCATCCGAAAGTACTCGACGGAGCGACCGAGGACGTACGAGTTGGGGGGAATCAGGATGTGGTCATCCACGTCGTATTCGACCATGGCCCGCTCGTCGATTTTCTTCGGGTCGACGACGCTGTTGTAGATGTTGGGCGTGAAGACCCGAAATTCTCCGGCGATCCGCATGTCGTACCCGAACGAACTCAGCCCGTAGCTGATGACCCCGTCGCGCTTTTGTCCGTCGACGAACGGGTCGATCATGTCGTTTTCCTGGGCGAGCGCGCGGATGGCGTTGTCGGGAAGGATCATGCAGCGAGGGTCGAATGAGCGAGCGGAGATGCGGACGGCGGACCGTTCAAGCTACGCGACCGGCCGCGGCAAAATCAACGGTGCCGCAAGGATCGCTGTCCGATCCCCACGGCCCGACGGCGGCGCCTTCCGGGAATCGGAACAGCGATCCAACCGACGGCGGTGGACAGCGGTGGACATCCGAGGCGGGCTCTCGCTTTCCTTGCCCCCGCGGTCGTCCCGGCCAGCTTCTTTTCTGAACGCACACCCACAAGGTTACCGAATCTTGACATGAGTGGGAGCACATGCTCCCTCGGGCCATACCCGTTCGCGATGTCCAACCGAGACGATCGCCGGCGCTCGGGTTGCCTCACGCCTCCCACTCCTCGATGCGGCTCCCGCCTTCGATCACCCGCTGGCACTCCGGGCCGTAGTTCAACATCACGTCCAGCGCCGACATCCCTGTCTCGAACCCCTCGAAGTTTTGTCGATACGTCGGATGCTCGTAGCGCAGGACGCGCAGGTGCTGGGCGGCGTCGGCGTCGTGTGGAGCGGCCCCCGGAGGAACGAGAAGCGTGTCGTCGCCCATGGCGTCGGCAATCGCAGCCGTCGTCGCTGGCGCCCCGTCGATATCGGAGGCACGGGTGATGGGGGTGGTGATCTTCAGCAGGTCGGCCGTCAACTCAACCGATCGGCTCGTGCAGGGCCCGAGGCGGCTCCATTCTTCGTCGAAGAACGATTGAAAGTCATCCTGGTAGTGGGCAAAGTACATTGTCGACCGGTAGTTATAGAAAAGTGCACGCCAGTGCTGCGTGCGCCAGCGGTCCCGTCGTGCCAGATCAACGTCGTGGATGGGTCGCCCACTGGCCGACCCAAACAGAGGAATCGTGATCCACTGCCAGCCCTGCGGGTTTCGGAGTTTGCTACGGTTCTGGAACGATTGGCGGCTGTACTGGAACGTGTCCGCAATCACAAAGTGATCCACGTGCAGAAGAAGTGCAGCATACGCGCACCGGGGGAAGTACTCGGGGGGGCGAATGGCGATCATTCTGCGGTGGTTCGTTGAGACGAGCACGGACAGGGAGCGCAGGATGCAGGCCCGAGAACCTCGCTGCTGGACCGCGCCGTCGGCGACTCCGCTGGGGGACGCAGGCCCACGCAGACGTTCTCGGTTCCCGGCATCGCCGCTTGGCGGCGCAAGCCGGCCCGGAATGTACCGACCTCGACACGCAGAAACGACCGCTTCCGAATCTGGTTCGAGCATGCGGTGCGAGAGAACTGGCCCACCGAGCCGCCGACGCTGCGATGGAAGATTCGGGCGCACCCTCCGCCCTCTTCTCCGTCGTGCCCCCGTCTTGTAGCCTGCACCGCCCGGCCCGCAGCCGGTGCGGAAACGACGGATGCGGCCTCCAACGGTTCTCTTGACGCCGCTCCCGACCGTCCCCGGCACCGGAGGCGGCGGGACGACGTGCGTTCCTCCGGTGCCCTCCCTCAATTCATGTCCGTACGACGCGCATCGGTAGTTTGTCTATGTCTCAGAGCCAGCGCACCCAGACGCCCCGAACCGTCGATCCGGGATTCGCGGAGTCCGTCGACCTCGTTTTCCGATTTGCGTTCTGGATGTTTGTGGCATCCATCTCGTTCAGTGTGGCGGGAATGCTCTTCTTGAAGCTCGTCCCGTCGTCGATGTCGTTCTTCGGGCCGATCTACTCGAAGCTCGTCAAGACGCCGACGTGGACCTTCATGACGATCCTCGGCATCTTGCCCATCTTGATGTACGGAACGAGCCTCGGCTGGAAGCGGATGACGTTCTTCGTGGGCTGGGGCTGTTTCATCGGAGGTGCCAGCGAACTGATCGGTACCACGGGCTGGGCGACCGTCGGTAATGTGGCTCTTCCGTTCGGCGCCTACGAGTACACCTCCTGGCTCGGGCCGAAGCTCTTCGACCACGTGCCGTACTTCATCCCGCCGTCCTGGTACGCAATGTCGATCGTTTCGCTCGACCTCGCCCGGCGGGTGGTCAACTCTCGGTGGGGCGGAATCCTGGTCGGGTCGGTCTTTATGGTTTTGTGGGACGTTTCGCTCGACCCGGCCATGACCAACGCCTTCCCGTTCTGGAACTACAGCGTCGACGGCTTCTTCTACGGCATGCCGTTTTCGAACTGGGCGGGCTGGTTCGTGGTTACCCTCATCATCTTGATCGGCTACGAATTCATCGGCGGCGGGCTCAACGCCCTCAACAACTGGGCGCCGTGGGTGTACCTGCTCAACTGCGTCTTCCCCATCTCGATCTGCCTGCTGCAGGGCGTGTACGGAGCCGCCGCCATCGGAGCAGCGGCCACGGCGATCCCCTTCCTCGCCATCTGGTTCGTTCAGCGCCGCCGCCTCGACGCGGTCGCCGCCGCCCGCATCTAAGCGATCGGGCCGGTTCTTGGCCGTCCGCCGGTTCTGCGTCTTCCTCTGCCGCCCCGCCTTCGTGCCTATGGAAACAGCCACGGTCGATACTCGCGCCGACGCCGATCAGCGCATCTGGGAAGCGTTTCAGCACCACTCCCGCACCTTCTCCTTCGCCGCTCGCCTGCTCCCGCGACGCGTCCAGTTGCCGGTGGCCACGCTCTACATGTTCTGCCGCCGGGTCGACACGATCGCCGACGAACGGGTGCTGGAGGTCGGGCGCGAGGCGGCGCTGGCAGAGGTCGAAACCGTCCGTCGCCGCCTCCTCTCCACCTTGTCCGGGCAGCCCGCCGACGCGTTGCTCTGGCGCCGGCTGGCCGACGTGCACGAGCGCTACCCGCTGGACGAAGAGCCGCTGCTGGAACTGATCGAAGGGGCGCGCTGGGACCTGGAGGATCGCCCCGTCGCCACGCTGGAGGATCTGGTCGACTACTCCAACCTGGTCGGCGGCAGCGTCGGTGCCATGATGCTTCCGTTCCTCGTCGGCGGCGACCGGCACCCCACTCTGGAACCCGCCGCCCGCACGCTCGGCATCGCGATGCAAATCACAAACATCGTCCGCGACGTCGGCGAGGACGCGCGCACGCTGGAGCGAGTTTACCTTCCCACGCAGTGGCTCGACCGCTACGGCGTCGACCCGGCCGACCTCACCGGCGGCGCGCTTCCAGAGGGATACCCGCGCCTGCTCGAAGACGTCATGCAGGCCGCTGAAGCGCGCTACGAGGAGAGCTTCGCCGGCATCAATGCGCTCCCCTGGAAGGTGCGCTTCAGCATCCGGGCCGCCGCGCGGATGTACCGGGAAATCATGAACGAGGTGCGGGCCAACCGCTACGACAACCTCAACCGCCGCGCGTACGTCTCCTTCCGGCGCAAGTGCATGCTCGTCGTGGTCGACCCGTACGCGCGCCGCAAGCGCCGGCTGCGGCAAGCATCCTGAGCGCCTCCACCCGCAACCGGCCGCTCGCTCGCCGGTTCGCCTCTGCCCGGCCCCTCTCTTCGCCGAGTGGTCCCTCTCTTCGCCGATTGCACACCCGTTCCCCGCTGTGGATCCCGTCCGCGCCGCCGTCGAAGCCCTGATGCGTCACGACCTCCGCAGCGGCTTCCGGCGCGTGGAGTGGGTAGGCACCTGGCCCCCCGACCTGCCGGACCGCCCGCTCGTCCTCTACGCCAACCATCACCACTACTTCGACGGCCACCTGCTGTGGCTGCTCGCCACCGAGCGCCTGCACCGCCCCTCCACTCTCTGGATGGCGGAATTCGACACGTTTCCGTTCTTCGCCGCGGTCGGGGTGCAGCCGTTTCCTCCGCAGGACCCCGCGCGCCGCGCCGCGACGATTCGACGCACCGGGCGGCGGTTCCGTCAAGACCCGCGCACCGTTCTGGTTTACTTTCCCGAGGGCGAACTGCAGGCCCCGGACGACGGCGTGCGGGCGTTCGACACCGAGGGCGTTCGCCGCATCGGCCGGTTGTACCCGGAGGCCGTCTGGTGGCCAGTGGCCATTCACGTCACCTGGTGGGGCGAGTCGAGCCCCACCGCCCTCCTGCAGGGCGGCCGCTGGCACGAGCAGGCCGACGGGAGTGAACGCGAGCGGCTGTCGACGCTGTGGCGAGATCTACGAACCGGCGTTCCCCGCGCCTCGACGTCGCTGCTCGACGGATACCGAGGAGCCTCCGAGATCTGGAACTTCTCGTTTGCCCGGCGCTTCTTCGAACGCTATCTGTAACGCGATCTGGTACGCAGCCGCACAAGACGCCCTGGAGACACCCCGCGTGCAGGAAGCCCCGTCGAAGGGACGGCGTCATCCCGGAGGGGCGCGGCAGGCCCCGCTCGCATCGCTTCCTCGTCTCTCTGCGCCGATCCCTTCCGGCCCCACGGAGCAACGGTCAGAATCCGGGACAGGACGCCGGCGGGCCGGGATCCGCGCTCCGGGCGGGAACGTTGCTTCGTTCGCTGCTTTTTCCCCCACGGGATCCCGCCCACAGAGATTCTGTAGAGACGTTGCCGCGTCCCCCCCTTCGCCGCCCTCCCCGCCGACGCGTGCCCGACCGATGCTCTCCTCCCGCCTCCTCTTCGGCCTGCTCGCTGCCGCCCTCTTCGGGCTGATGCTCGTTCTTCCCTCCACCGCCACAACCGTGACCGATACCACCGACGCCCCCTTCGCCGACGCCCTGCAAACGGCCTACGCAACGCAGGAGGTGACAGCGGTGCGCGACCTGCTGCGGCGCGTCGAAACGCGCACCCAGGAGTGGATGACGCGCTACCGGCTCTATCCGCTCACCGAAGACGAGGACGTGCTCGGAGACCCGCCTTCGGACCCCGACGACGTGGACGACGCCACCCCGATGGAGCTGGCCCTGCTCTCCGGCGTCTGGGCCTACAAGGCGGGTGAGACCAACATGTTCAACGCCATCCGCTACGGGCGTCGATCTGTCGACTTTCTCGAAGCCGCCCGCCGGCTGGACCCGGACGACCCGTACGTCTTGCTGGTGGGGGGGCAGTCCTTTCTGTTCCGGCCGTCGATCGCCGGAAAAGACGTCCCCAAGGCCGTCGACCGGTTCGAACGTCTGGTCGACGCCCTGGAACAGGCCCCGGATACCACTCCCGGACTGTCGATTACGGAAGCGCGGACGTGGCTGTGGCTGGCCCTTCGCGAACGAGGCGATGAGGAGCGGGCCCGGGCCCTCCACGAGCAAATCGTCGCCGCCCGCCCGCCGGTTCTCTACCAGAAGTTTCTAGACGATCCCCCGGAGGTGTAACCCCGTGGCCGAGCACGCCCAAACCGGCGCGCAGCCGCGTGTTGCGGCCTCTGCTTCCCGGTTCCGGCGCGGGAGCGTCGGGAGCGGACGTCGGACGGGAGCG
>CAKZLV010000218.1 GCA_937127285.1 uncultured Bacteroidota bacterium | reverse complement strand
ATCCTCATCATGATCGCGGCGGTGTGGACGCTGCGGCCCGGCGCCTCGAGCGTGCACCTTCTCCTTCTGGACCTGGCCGTCGCCTGGCCCGTCGCCACGCTGATCGCCGACGTGGCGATGTGAGCCGGCCCGTTCCGGCCGCCCCCGGACGTTGCGCCGGTTCGCCGATCTGCCGGGAGAGGGCGCGCCCGACTGCGTCGGAGCGTGCGAAACGTTTGAAGGGGATGCTTTTCTCTTGCGGGATCGCGGGCGGACTGGTTATACTTCGAACCGATCATCGCTTCCCGTATCCGGACTCCGCTTCGCCGATGGCTTCTTCTGACGATCGCCCCCTTCTTGACCGCACGATCGAAGACTTCACCCGCATCGAGGATCTCCCCGACCACGTGGACGGAGAGGTGACCCTGAAAGGGTGGCTGCACAACAAGCGGGGCTCGGGCGGGATCAAGTTTCTCATCCTGCGCGACGGGTCCGGCTTCGTCCAATGCGTCGCCCCGCAAGATGAAGTGGACGACGAAAGCTGGGAGGTGGCCGACGACATCAGTCAGGAGGCCGCCATCGAAGTGACCGGCACCGTCAGCCAAGACGACCGGGCGCCCGGCGGCTACGAGCTGCAGGTCTCGCAGGTGCGCCGCATCGGCGACTCGGGCGGGTACCCGATCACGCCGAAGGAGCACGGCATCGACTTCCTGATGAACAACCGCCACCTCTGGCTGCGCAGCGAAAGCCAGTGGGCGGTGATGCGCGTGCGCAACCGCGTCATCATGGCGATCCACGAGTTCTTTCAGGAACGTGGATTTCTGCAGACCGACGCCCCGATCCTGACGGGCAACGCCGTCGAGGGGACGTCCACGCTCTTCGAGCTCGACTACTTCGACGACGAGTCGGCGTACCTCACGCAGAGCGGCCAGCTTCACGGGGAGGCGATGGCGATGGCGCTCGGCAAGATTTACACCTTCGGGCCCACCTTCCGCGCCGAAAAATCCAAGACCCGGCGCCACCTCACCGAGTTCTGGATGATCGAGCCGGAGATGGCCTTCTACGACTTGGCCATGGACATGGAGCTGGCGGAGGACTTTATCAGCTACGTCGTGCAGACGGTCCTGGACGACTGCGAGCGCGAGCTCGACACGCTGGGCCGCGACACGACGGCGCTGGAGCGCGTCGAACCGCCGTTCCCGCGTCTCAGCTACGACGACGCCGTCGAGCTCCTGCGCAGCGAGGAAACGGCCGAGATGATCGACGACAAGATCGAGGCGCTGAAGCAGGAGAAGTCCGACCTCGAAACCGAAAAGAAGGAGAACCAGAAAGAGCGCGGGCAGGCGAAGAAGTGGCGCAAGCGGGAGATCGACGAGCGCGAGATTGCGATCAACAAGCGCATCAACGAGATCGAAGAGTCGCTGCGCAACCTGCCGGACTGGAAGGAGTCGGCCCGGACGTTCGAGTGGGGAAGCGACTTCGGGGGCAGCGACGAGACAGTGCTGACCTGGCACTTCGACCGGCCCGTCATCGTCCACCGCTTTCCGGCGAAGATCAAGGCGTTCTACATGAAGCGCGATCCGGAGGACGATCGGCTGGCGATGGGCATGGACGTCCTCGCCCCGGAAGGCTACGGCGAAATCATCGGCGGCGGCGAGCGGGCGACGGACATCGACTTCCTCAAAGAGCAGATCGAGGCACACGGGCTTCCGGAGAAGGTCTTCGACTGGTACCTCGACCTCCGCACGTTCGGGTCCGTCCCGCACAGCGGGTTCGGTCTCGGCCTGGAGCGCACGATCTCGTGGATCTGCGGCCGGGAGCACGTCCGCGAAACGATTCCCTTCCCGCGCACGATTGGGCGGCTGCATCCGTAGCGTTCAGCGTGCCGGTCGCCGATGCGATGGGTCTCCCCACGGACGGGGGAAGCGGCTTCGCAGTCACGGGCAGGCACCGCAACGCCGGAAGCGGTTCGTCTCCATCGGAGGGTGACCCTCGGCCCCGAGACGCCCCATACGAATAGGCAGCAACGGACCGTTTGCACGGTCCACGCGTCCCCATTCCCTACCACCGCATCGGGTCATGCATAGCCGTTCGGTCGCATCCACGTTCATTCTCGCCCTCGTATGGAGTCTTATGGTTGCCCCTGCGCCCGCCCAATCCGACGACGGCCCGTCGCGGACGATCTCCGTTCAGGGGGAGGGCACGGTGAACGTCGCGCCGGACCGGGCCGTGGTTCGCTTCGGTGTCGTCTCGCAGGCCGAAACCGCCGAGGCGGCGCGGTCGCAGAATGCCGACGCCGCCGCCCGGGCGATGAACGCCGTCCGCGACCTCGGTATTCCCGACAACCGGATCCGGATGGAGGCGCTCCAACTCCAGCCGCGCCGCGAGTACAATCCCGAAACGCGGCAGCGAGAGGACAAAGGCTACGAAGCCACTCGCCAGGTCGTCGTCGAGGTCGATTCTCTCGACCGGCTGCCGGTGCTCGTGACGCGGGTGGTCCAGGAAGGGGCCAACCGGCTGAGTGGCATTCAGTACGATCTGAGCGACCGGGACGCCATCCGCAACGACGCCCTGCGGGCGGCGGCCGAGGCGGCCCGGGCGAAAGCCGACCTGCTGGCGACAACGCTCGGCGCCAGTCTCGGCCCGGTCCAGGAGATCCGAGAGCAGAGCTTCAGCTTCCCGCGTCCGATGATGCGCACGGAGGCGGCCACAATGAAAACGTCCGATCAGGCCGCGCCGCAGCCCGACGCCTACGCGGCCGGGGAAATCGAGGTGAGTGCGTCCGTGCAGGTCACGTTTGCGCTCCAGTGACCCGGCCGCCGGGGTTCCGCTCAGATCCGATCCTCGAGCCAGGAACGGAGGTCGCTCAGGACGTCCGCCCGTTCCGGCTCGTTGAACGTTTCGTGGTAGAGGCCGTCGTAGAGGCGAATCGTCTTGTCGGAGGAGGTCGCCTTCTCGTACAGGCGCTGGCTCCACGCGGGGTCGGTGAGCTCGTCGGCCGTTCCGTGGAAGACGAAGAAGGGGAGGGAGAGGCGGGACAAATCTTGTTTGACCGCATCGCCCACGCGAATCATCTCCGCACCGGTTCGGGCCAGCACCCGCCCGTGGTAGTTCAGCGGATCGTTCACAGCTTGTTCGATCACGTCCGGATCCCGAGAGATTGCGCCTTCGGGCGAGCGAACGGTCGGTAGCCGGGGAAACTTCGCGCCCAGCCACTGCGCGATGCGCCGGAGGAAGGGCGCCAGGTCCGGGTTGATTTCGATGGCGGGAGCGCTCAAGATCAGGCCGTCCACGTCCGGAGCGCGCGTGAGGGCGGATCGAAGCGCGACGAGCCCGCCCATGCTGTGTCCGAACAGAAACCGGGGACGGTCGGGCGTGCGCCCGTTGACGTAGGACAGGAAGTGGTCGAGATCGTCGAGGTACTGATCGAAGGACTCCACGTAGGCCCGCTGTCCGTCGGACCGGCCGTATCCCCGCTGGTCGTAGGTATAGACGGCAGCGCCGGCCTCCGTCATCGCGTCGGCCACGTGCGCGTAGCGCCCGGAATGCTCCCCGTAGCCGTGGACGAGATGAACCACCGCACGGGGGGGTCCGTCCGGTTTCCAGTGCTGGGTGAACAGGTGGAGGCCGTCGTCGGTCACGAGCGTCCCGCGACCGGAGGGCCGGCGCGAGGAGGACGGGAAGGGGGAACCGGGCATGGACGGGCGGCCATTTGGATACGGAAGCGACGCCTGCTAATATAGGACCTGCCCCGGTAGAGGTGAAAGAACGGGCTCCCCCACCGGGGCAGACCTCCAAAACGGACCCGGACGTCGCCCCACGGATTTCGTTGCCAACCCCACCCCACCCCTCCGTCATGGCTGAATCGTCGACCCACGTTCCGCTGAAATTCGAGGAGCGGCCGGTGGAAGAGATGCGCGACCGGGCGCAGTCCTTCTATCGCCTCATGAACGGCCGCCGCTCGGTGCGCGAATTCAGCGATCGGGCGGTTCCCCGCGACCTGATCGCGACGGCCATTCAGACGGCCGGGACGGCGCCGAGCGGGGCCAACCGACAGCCGTGGACGTTCGTCGCGGTCGACGACCAGGAGATCAAGCGCGAGATCCGCGACGCGGCAGAGGGAGAGGAGAAGAAGAACTACGAAGAGCGGATGTCCGAGGAATGGCTGGAGGCCCTCGATCCGATCGGGACGGACTGGCAGAAGCCGTTTCTGGAAACGGCGCCGTGGATCGTCGTTTGCTTCGCCGAGTCGTACGGCGTCGAACCGGACGGGTCGAAGCAGAAAAACTACTACGTGCAGGAGAGCGTCGGTATTGCCTGCGGGCTCTTCATTGCGACGTTGCACAACATGGGACTCGCGACGCTCACCCACACGCCGGCGCCGATGTCGTTTTTGAGCGACATCCTCGGCCGGCCCTCCAATGAGCGTCCGTATATTCTCTTTCCGGTCGGCTATCCGGCCGACGACGCGACCGTCCCCGACCTGAGCCGCAAGGATCTGGAGGCCATCGTGCAGTGGAACGATGGGCATAGCCGTCAGGTAGCGGGGGGGAGGTAAGAAAAACAGCGCACGAGCGGGTCGGCGATCGGAACGGCGAGCGCTCCCACCACGTCTGGAGCCGGATTCAGCTCTCGGAGCGTCCACGGGCGGCCGGTGGAGGCCTCCTGCCGGGTCGCCAGGAGGCGGGCCGGTTCGCCGGGGGTGAGGGTGACGTCGAACGTTCGGAGCGGCAGCGACAGGCCCCGGCCCAGGCCCTTAACGAATGCCTCCTTCCGTGTCCAGGCGTTAAAAAAGCCGCGTCGGACCTCCGCGGTTGGCAGCGCCTGCAAAGCGGCGACCTCGCGCACCGACAGAAACCGCTCGGCGAGCGTAAAGAGGTCGTCGACGGGGCGAAGCCGTTCGATGTCGACGCCGACGTCCGGCGCCGCGGTGACGGCCAGGACGGCCAGGGCCCCGGAGTGGCTCATGTTGAACTGCAGCCCGTGCCTCCCACAGAGCGACGGCTTGCCGTATTTTCCGTCGGTAAACGAGAGGGCGGCGGGATCGCACCTGGTGTAGGCTCCGAGGAGGTGGCGCATCATGCCGTGGGAGGCGACGAACGCATCCCGATCGCTCGATCGGATGAACCGGCCGGCCCGAGTCGTTTCGTCGGCGGACAGCGAGGATCGATACCGCTCCCGAACGGTGGGGGAGACGTTCAGGGAGGTTGCCCAGACGTGCACCTCCGGGGCACCGGCGCGGTCGTGTACGGAAAGCGTCGACGGGGCGTGGACGGGCCAGCGGAGGGACATTGGTGGACTCAGGTGCATCCCGGGTCGTCATGGAGAAAAGGGCGCGGCGTTGTGTACGCGCGTCCACACCACGTCGTCGAAGGTCAGAGATACCCGTCCCGAATCGTCGACGTATCGATCTGCTGCATCTGGAGCAAAGCGCAGGAGATCGACGGGAGCATGGCGGTCGCCGTCGTGCACGGCGTCCTCGACGGTTTCGATGAAGGGGGTTAGCGTCGTATCCCACTTGGCGATCGCCAGGTGCGTGTGCGGGTAGCGCTGCACGAGGTCCGTGATTTTCTCAGCGCCGACCCGGCCGGCCTCTCCCCAGAACTCGGGGCGTCCGCGCAGGGCGTCGGTCTGCACCACGTCGGGCTTGTAGCGATCCCCCACGCCCACCTCGACGGCCACGTCGGGGTAGTCCGGCAGGTAGAGGGCCCAGAGAAAGGCTTTCATCCAGACGTGTTGGATCCGCTCGTGTGCCTGCTTCACGAACACCACCTGGTGGCCGTGGGCACGCAGCGTCAGTTTGCGGCGCAGGTGCTGGTTCATCCGGGAGTCCGTTGGGGTTCGTGCTCGAACGGGGGCCGGCCGTCAGCCGCGCAGCATCCAAACGGAGCCGCCGGGGCATGCGGTTCCCTGCCGTCGAGCGATCTCCCCGCTCCCGGCCGTCAGGGAGCAGCCGGCCGTCAGGGAGCAGCCGGCCGTCAGGGAGCAGC
>CAKZLV010000217.1 GCA_937127285.1 uncultured Bacteroidota bacterium | reverse complement strand
GCCTCTGACGCCTCCCGCGCCGACGCTCGCACGCGCCCTGCCGACCTATGGAACTCATCCTCGCCGTCGTCTCCGGCTGTCTCTTCGCCGCCAGCTTCTACCTGCTGATGCGGCGAAACCTGCTCCGGTTCGTGATCGGCATCATCATCCTGGGCAATGCCGTCAACCTGCTCATCTTTACGATGGGCCGCCTGACGCGGGCCCAGCCGCCGGTCATCCCCTACGACGCCAAAATCCCACCCGAACCGTATGCGAACCCGCTGCCACAGGCGCTGATTCTGACGGCCATCGTGATCAGCTTCGGGCTGCTGGCTTTCACCCTCGTGCTCATCTACCGCAACTACACCGTCGGCCGCACCATGGACGCCGACGGCCTCGACCAGGCCGAGCCCAACGAATCTCTCGACGTCTACGAAGACGAAAAACGCCTGCCGGCGTGAGGGGGGGTGGTTATTGGGTACTGGTTACTCGGTATTCGATACTGGGTACTGGGTGCTCGGTAGTGGATACGAGGTACTGGTTGCTCGGCATTGGGGAGCGGTTACTGAGAACCAGGGACGCTGCCCGAGTACCCAGCACCGAATACCCAGTACCAAATACCAAATACCGAGTACCAAATACCGAGTACCGAATACCGAGTACCGAGCCTCCCCACCCGCCGTCTCTGCTTTCTTGAACGAACCGCCTGCCCATGTCCGCTGCCGTTCTGCTCATTCTTCCGATCATCGTGCCGGCTGTGACGGGGATGCTCACCCTGCTGGCCCGATCCTTCCCGTCGGCGCAGCGCGTGCTGAGCCTCCTCGGCACGACCGCGCTCTTCGCAACGGGAGGCCTCCTGCTGGTGCAGGTGCAGGCCGGCGGCATCCAGGCGACCCAGATGGGAGACTGGCCGGCGCCGTTCGGAATCACGCTCGTGGCCGACTACCTGAGCGCCGGCCTCGTTGCCGTAACGGGCTTCGTGGCGGCGGCGGTGGCCGTCTACGCCCTGCGCGGCATCGACGCGGAACGAGAAAAGTTTGGGTTCCACACCCTCTTCCACCTGCTCTTGATGGGCATCAACGGGGCCTTCCTGACGGGCGACCTGTTCAACATGTACGTGTGGTTCGAGGTGCTCCTCATCGCCTCGTTCGTCCTCCTCGTCCTGGGCAACGGCCGCGAGCAACTCGACGGAGCGGTCAAGTACGTGGGCATCAACCTGGTCGCGTCCGTTTCCTTCCTGGCAGCCATTGGGCTGGTCTACGGCATGACCGGCACGCTCAACCTGGCCGACCTGGCCGGGAGCATGCAAAACGTCCGGCAGAGCGGAATGGAGGCGACCGTCGCCATGCTCTTCTTGATCGGGTTCGGCATTAAAGCCGGTCTCTTCCCACTCTACTTCTGGCTTCCCGCCTCCTACCACACCCCGCCCGCGCCCATCGCGGCCGTCTTCGCCGGACTCCTCACGAAGGTCGGCATCTACTCGCTCCTCCGGGTCTTTACCCTTCTCTTTCCGGAGCCGACCGGCTACACGCAAACGGTCCTCCTCGTCGTGGCCGGCGCGACGATGCTGCTGGGGGCATTCGGCGCCCTCGTGCAACGCAACGTGCTTCGCCTGCTGGCTTTCCTTGTCATCAGCGCCATGGGCTACGTCGCTATGGGACTGGGTTTCTTCACGACGCTGGGCCTTGCCGGGGCCGTGTTTTACATCTTCCAGGACATTCCGGTGAAGACGTCGCTCTTCCTCATGGGCGGCCTGATGGAGCGAGAAACGGGTACGAACCAGCTTGGGGACATGGGCGGCATCTACACGCACCGGCCCCTGCTGGCCGCCGCGTTCATCGTGCCGGCCTTCTCGCTGGCCGGCTTTCCGCCGTTTCCGGGCTTCTGGGGGAAGCTCACGCTCGTGCAGGCCGGCCTCGCCGCCGAGCAGTGGACCCTCGTCGCCGTCGCCTTGATCGCGGGCGCCCTCACGCTCCTTATCGTCGGACAGGTATGGGCCCGCGCCTTCTGGCGACCGGCGCGCAACGACGGCCTCGTCTCCAACATGTCCGCCGGCACGCGAACGATCCTGCAAGGACCCGTCGTGGGCCTGGCGCTCGTTCTGCTCGCCGTCGGCCTCTACGCGCAGCCGCTCTTCGACCTGGCGCAAACGGCCGCCGTGCACCTCACGGACACCGGCCCGTACGTCCAGGCCGTCCTCGGTCGCTGATGCCCGGACTCGGCCGTCCGCTGCCTCCTCGCCCCACCCGTGTCCGCACACTCCTCGGAGCCTCACCCAATGATCGCCACCCTCCTCCGCACGCTCGTTCTGACGCTGATCTGGGCGGCCCTACAGGGATCGTTCTCGGTCGGGAATCTGCTCTTCGGCTTTGCGCTCGGCCTGGGCATCGTGCTGTTTGCCCGACCGCTCTTTCCTACCGGCGCGTCGGATGCAGAGGCCGAGCCCGCCGGCCGATTCCATCTCGTCCGTCGCGTCTGGCGGTTCGGGATCCTGGTGCTGGTCTTCATCCGCGAGCTGGTCATCTCGTCGGTGCAGGTGGCGGCGGCCATCATCCGGCCGCGCCTGCAGATCCGCTCCGGCATCGTCGAGTACCCGCTGGACGTAACGACGGATCTGGAGATCACCGCCCTCGCCAACCTGATTACGCTCACCCCGGGCACGATGACGCTCGACGTTCACCCCGACCAAACCTGTTTGTACGTGCACTCGATGGCCGTGGAGAGCGAGGACGGGCAGGAGGTGGTGGACGAAATCAAACGCTCCCTCGAAAAACACGTCCACCGCGCCCTCGGCCCGCGCGACGCGGCGTAAGGAGGGGGGGTCGGTATTCGGTATTGGGTACTGGGTATTCGGTATTGGGTACTGGGTGGTGCAACCCACAGCCCAAACTCGATACCCTCCACCCGAACCCCACAACCCGAACCCCACAACCCTCAACCCAGCTTCCTTTTATCGCCAGAGGCGCCGCAGGGCCCAGCCGCCGAGGCCCAGACCGGCAGCCGCAAGCAGAAGCGGAAGGAGGGAAGGATCCGACACGTCGTCGAGATCCACGAGTCCGCTCGTGCGGCCGAGGTCGGCGATCTGGTTGACGCTGAGCGTGCCGCGGACGGTGGGCGTCGTGGCGGCATGGACGGCGGCTGCGGCGACGAGCTCTACGGGAAGCGGTCGGCCGTCGCGGTCGGAGTACGAGCCCACGCGCCCCTCCAGCTGCCGGAGCAGGGCAGACAGGGTCGAGGAGCCAGGACGACCGGGACCGTAAACGAGATTGGCGCGGAGCGGAACGAACCGCAGATGCGGGAACTGCGCGGGGATCTCACGCTCGGCCCGGCGCTTCGCAGCCAGGAACCGGCCGGATACGAACGGCGGCTTGTCGCGCACCGACAGGAAGACGAAGCCGTCGACGCCCGCCTCGACGCATTGCTCGGCGGCAAAAATGGCCGACTCCCCGTTGATCCGGTCGAACGTCACGTCCCGCTCCGGATCCTGCGTGATCACGGCGACGGAGTGGATGAATGCATCCGCTCCGTCAAGCGCATCCGTCCAGGCGTCCGCGTCGAAGATGTCGGCGCGGCGCCAGTCGACGCGTCCGACCCACGGATGCTTGACGGGCGTCCGGTTCGGCCTGCCGCTCCGTCCGAAGCCGACCACGTCGTGGCCGTTTTCGACAGCGATCCGGCAGATCTGCGATCCGATAAATCCGTTGCCTCCGGCGACGACAAGCTTCATGGGTCCTCCGCGTTCGGGTGGGGTCGAAAACGATTGTGCAGTCGGCCTCGTGCGTCGGCCGCTACGGGTAGGGCAGACGCAGGAGAGAAGAGTGTTTCATGGTGCGCTCCTACCGGCCGACATCCAGGAGTTCGACTTCGAAGATGAGGGTTGCGTTCGGGGGGATGGCGCCGCCGGCCCCGCGAGATCCGTACGCCAGAGACGGAGGGATGACGAGCTGGCGGGTTCCGCCGACCTGCATGCCGCGTACGCCGCGATCCCACCCCTGAATCACCTCTCCGGCCCCGAGCCGAAACGAAAAGGGCTCTCCGCGGTCGCGCGAGCGGTCAAACTTCGTGCTGTCGCTGGCCAGCCAGCCGGTGTAGTGGACCGTGACCGGGTCGCCTTCAGCAGCGGTCGCACCGCTGCCGGATGACAGGTCCGCCACCTGCAGTCCGTCGTCGAGGAGTCGATAGGCCGTGTCGGCCACTGCCGTGGGGCCACCGGCCGCAGAAGCCGTCGATTCGGAGCGAGACGGCTCGGAGCCGGACGTCGCGGACGATTCGGGGCTGTCCGGGCTACAGGCGACGAGCCCGGCAGTCCATCCAAAAAGAGCCAGCAAGAGAACCAGAGAGCGCATGGTGCACGAACGATGTGAGAAGGATCGACCCGAGTGGAAGACACGACTTTTCAGCGACGGATGCAAGAGCCAACCGCCCCGATCAAAATTCACCAGGGAGAATGGATGGGGGAAGGAGGGTGAGTCGAGGATCGTGAATCGTAAGTCGTGAGTCGTAAGTCGTGAGTCGTAAGTCGTGAATCGTGAATCGTAAGTCGAGGATCGGTTCATTGATCAATGATCATTGTGCATTAATCAATGTCGCCCCCGCGCCCCAGCCTCCCAAGCGCCCCAGCCTCCCAAGCGTCCCCAGCGTCCCAAGCCCCCAAGCTCCCAAGCCCCCAAGCTCCCAAGCCCCCACGCTCCCAC
>CAKZLV010000216.1 GCA_937127285.1 uncultured Bacteroidota bacterium | reverse complement strand
CCGAAACGGGCGGACACGGCCTCAGCCTGCGCCTGGAGTTTTAAGCGCACGGGACTGGGAGGGAAGCCCCGAGAAGCGGACAGGGCCCTCTAGCGGACATCACCTGTTCTCGGACATCCTCCTCCTCGGTCCGGTTGTAACTCTCACGCCTCCCGCTTACTCTGCACACAGTATACTACGAATGAAAGGTAGGGGTGCCACGGGCGCTCGGCGCAATCGCGTTTCGTCGTCGCGTCGGGCTGTGGCTGAGAGCAAACCCTCGGAACCTGATCCGGCTCGTACCGGCGAAGGAAACCAGCACCGACTCCCCACGTGAGCGCGTCTCGCTCGCTCCTGGTCGTCCGGCGCGGACCCCTGCCCCCTGTCCGCCAGCCTTCGACCGACGCCCGACATCTATGTCCGCGCTCACCGAGCAACTCGTTCTCATCTCCGGGGCCAGTCGCGGTCTCGGGGCCGCCATTGCCCGCGCGTTTGCCCGCGAGGGCGCCTCCGTCGTCATCAACTATTTCCGGAGCAGCGACGCCGCCCACGTCCTTGCCGAGACCCTGAATGACGAACGGGAGGGGGCCGCTCTCCCTGTTCAGGCCGACGTGCGGGACCGGGATGCCGTTCGACAGATGGTCGACGCGGCCGCCGATCACTTCGGACGGCCGGTTACGACGGTCGTCCACAACGCCCTCGTCGACTTTCGCTTCGACCCTGTCGCCCGAAAGGAGGCCGGCGACATCGACTGGGACGACTATCAAACCCAGATGGACGGGTCGGTGCGAGGGGCTCTTCATCTCTTGCAGGCAAGTTTGCCCGGGATGGAGGAGGCCGGAAGCGGCCGGTTCATCGCCATTGGGTCGAACCTCGTGCAGGACCCGGTCGTCCCGTATCACGACTACACGACGGGCAAGGCGGCGCTGCTCGGGTTCGTTCGGAATATGGCAAGCGAGCTGGGGGAGAAGAACATCACCGTCAACATGGTTTCCGGCGGCCTGCTCGACACGACCGACGCCAGCGCGGCGACGCCGGCTGAGGTGTTCGATCTCATCGCGCAGAACACCCCGCGGGGACAGGTGACGACGCCCGACGAAGTGGCCGACGCCGTCCTCATGATGGCCTCACCCTGGGCCCGCGCCGTCACCGGCCAGAACCTCATCGTCGACGGAGGGCTCGTGATGCGCTGAACTCCGGGGGCCGCCCGCGAAAAACGCGAAAGCGCACGGACGCAGCCATGCGGGCGCTGTCTTCTCCACGGCGTTCCCCTCTAAAATCCTTTCCGGATCTCGTCGAACGTTTTCTCGATGATTCGTTCGTCGATGCCGTTGTAGATCGCGCTCATGAGCTGAACGGTATTCTGCGCCTCGTCCTCGAAAACGAAGCGAGGCGCGGCAAAATCGCACTGAATGAAATTCGGAGGGACGCCGCCTCGATACACGAGCGTACAGGTGTCGAAGCGACAGTCCTTGAAGTGCTTGCCATCAAGCACGACACGCTCCGCCTGGAAGCGCTCACCGACTACCTCGGTACGTTCGGAGCGTTGTTGACCGTTTCCGCCAGCCATGGTGCAGTCTCTTCGCAAAATCGGGGGAGAGGAAGTGCGCGGTCGGAGCCGGTCCGGCAGCGATCGTTTCGTGCACAGACCGGGTGGACCGAAGGCGAGTCCATCTGCGCCCTCAGCCCCGCTCGTAGAGCAGGTCCAAGAAATCCTCGTTGGAGAGCCCCCCGAGCACGGGCGAAACGTCCACGTTCGCCAGCGTCTCCTGAAGGGCCTCCGGCTCGTACGGGGTGCCGCGCAGGTGATGCTCCAGCGGGGCTGTTGTGCCCCAGGTGCCCAAAAAGTCGCCGTAGATTCGGATGCGATCGATCTTTCCGTCCTCAACGGTGAGTCGCACATCGACTTCACCCTCGTCGAACCGGTCGCGGCGGCGGATGTCGAAGGGCGGGGAAGCCCCCACGGTCCACTCCCAGCGCCGGTACCGCTTCTCGGCCAGGGCCTCGACGGCCTTCCACTCGCTGCCGTCGAGCCTGTAGATGGGCGTTTCCTCCTGCGGAAACAGACCGTCGACGAGCAGGCGGCGAAACGTGGGGACGTCGTAGACCCGCCCGCCGACCTCGGCGATGTTGGCGACGCGCTTGCGCACGGACTGATGCGCCTTCGAGTCGATTTTGTCGGGCGTGACGTTCAGGGCGCGGGCCAGGGCTTTTCGGTCTGTGTTGAACATGAGCGTGCCGTGGCTGAACATGCGCCGCGAGGTGGAGAACTGGGCGTTCCCGGAAACCTTGCGGCCATCGCCCACCACCAGGTCGTTGCGCCCTTCCAGCCGGGCCTCAACCCCCATCGAAGCCAGCACGCGCCGCAAGGGACGCGTGAACCGATCGAAGTTGTGGAGGCGATCGGGCTTGTAGTCCGTCATGAAGCTGAAGTTGAGGTTTCCGGCGTCGTGGTAGACGGCACCGCCGCCGGACATGCGGCGAACCACCTCCACGTTTCGCTCCTCGACGTAGGCGCGGTTGATCTCCTCAAGCGTGTTCTGGTTGCGCCCGATGATGATGGACGGCTCGTTGACGTAGAAGAGGAGGTAGCGATACTGCGGGTCGAGGGTTCGGAGTGTCCATTCTTCCAGTGCGAGATTGAGCGTTGGATCCGTCACGCCCTCGTTGTCGATGAGAACCAGCGGTGCCGACGAATCGGCGGGCGGTTCTGCGGTGGAGGATGGTCTCGGATTCGTCTCGTGCGTCCTCTGCGCCATGGTTCGACGTCGTCAAATCCAAAGTCGTTGCGTGCACGGTCGGTGAGCCTAGGGTCGTTGAGTACGCGTCGTTGAGTGCGGGTCGGCGAGTACACAGTCGTCCGGTGCAGGCGGTCGGAGACCGGGAGCGCGGTCCTACTCGCCCGATGGGGCCTCGTGCTCAGCCTGCAGCGCCCGTCATCACGGTGAGCGCAGCGCATGAGCATGGCGCATCATCGCTCGGGCCGCATCATCGCCTGGATCGCATCACCGCCTGGATCGCATCACTGTCTGAGCCGCATCACCGCCCAGGCCGCGTCACCCCGGCTCACACGTCCCACGTCAAGATATCCTGCTCCGATTTCTCGGCGTCCTCCCACTCCTCGGCGTCCTCGAGCGGGCCCGTCTTCTCCGTGACGTTGTAGCCGAGGTCGCGCCACTGGTTGGCCAGGTACTCGTTCCACTCCGTGTAATGACTCCACTCTTCGGGGAGCTGGTCCTCCGGATAGATGGCCTCCACGGGACAGACTGGCACGCACGCATTACAGTCGATGCACTCGTCGGGCTGGATTGCGAGGAAGTTTGGGCCTTCGTAGAAGCAGTCCACCGGGCAAACCTCGACGCAATCGGTGTACTTGCAGTTGATGCAGGGCTCGGTGACGACGTACGGCATACAGGCAGGGAAATACAGGAGAGAGAAGCGATCGATCGGTTGCGATCGTATGGGGCCGACGGGCCTTCGTTACGACTCGTGCCGGGCGCTGCCGGACGATGCACATTCGCGGAGCGCGCGGCGCCCGTCGGCGTTGACAGCGATCAGCCGGCCGCGGCCGGTTCCGGCTTCCAGGAGAACGGAGGCCGGTGCATGTTGCCGCAAACACTCCAGCACCGACGCGGGCGTGAGACGGTAGCGGGCGGAGAAGCGCCGCAGTCGGCCGATGGCTTCTCCGTCTTCGGCAACGTGGAGCGACGGGACTCGCATAGCGGATGCGCAGTCAAAGGAGAGGTAGCATGCAACCACTACAAACGGAGAGAGATTTCGATTTTCAACGTTTACGTGGCGAAAACCTTTTAATTAACGTTTTCTCCACACACCCATCTTCGGCTGGGGCGTATACCCGGTGTTCGGGCTCTGTTGACATCGTCCTCTTTGCGTCCCATGCCGCTCCTCGACCTGCTCCCGTCCGAAACCAAGCGCCGGCTTCTTCTGCTCATGAAACGGCGTGGGGAAATCACCCTCAACGATGCGACGGCGGTCATTGACCGGGCGCGCCCGACCCTGCGAGAGCATCTCGACCAGATGGGTCGCGACGGCCTCGTTGCCCGCAGCTCGAAGCGCGAGGGGCGCGGACGTCCGAGCATGTGTTACCGCATGACGCCGCTGGCCGAACAGCTTTTTCCCGGACACGAAGGGTCGGTGTTTGCGGAGTTTCTGGCCTACCTGAAGGAGCAGGGAGAGGATGCCCTCATCGAGTCGTTTTTTCGGTCTTTTTGGGACGACCGGCTGGACGAGGTCGAGCGCCGCCTCAAGGAGCCGCTCGAAACCGCCGGCATGCAGAAGATCGTCGGGGTGCTCGAAGACGTGCTGGAGGAGAACGGATTCATGCCCGAGATCTCCGAAGACGGGGAGCGGGTGGTCGTTTCGGCGTGCAACTGCCCGTTTGCAGAGATTGTCGGCACCACGGAGCTGCCCTGTACGTCGGAAGCCTGCTTTTACGAGGCGCTCTTCGACCGGGTGGAGCGCACGGGGCACATCCCCGACGGCGATGCGGCGTGTGTCTACGAGCTTCCGGTGCTGAAGTCGTAAGGTTGCGTCACAAGCGGGAGGGTGGATTCTTCCACGGGTAGCTGGCAGCCCCAAGTCCCCGCCACCCCCGCGATGTGTCGCCGGGAGTCGGTGACTCGATGTGTCGCCGGGAGTCGATGACAGTCCGGCGCCGAGACCACCGTCCGCTCCGGAACGTAGCCGTTGTACCGCCGGACCCCCGCTCGTGAGAGCTACACGGCGGTTGCTTCCCAGCCCTCCGTGAAGATCCGGTCCTCGTCGACGCCGCGGTCTTGCAGAAGCTCCTCGGTGTCGACCACCATGGGCGGGACGCCACAGATGTAATAGTGTGGCGTCTCGAATGCGTCGCCGATCACTTCATCCAGGTGGTTCTGAACGTGCCCGGTGGGGCCGTGCCACTCTTCGTCGGAGAGGGAGTAGACAACGCGTAGGTTCGCATGGTCGGCCGAAAGGTGGTCCAGCGTCTCGCGAAACATGATGTCCTCCTGGGTCCGCTCCCCGTAGAGAAAAGCCACCTGTCCCGAGCCGGCCTGCAGGTAGTGCTTGAGCATCGCGATCATCGGGGTGATTCCAGTCCCCGTCGAGAGAAACACCACGTCTCGATCGAGGTCTCGCAGATGCAGGTTGCCGGTGAGTTCAGTCAGGGTGAGCGTATCGCCGACGGACCGATTCGCCATCCACGTCGAGGCGGTCCCGCCCTCGTAGCGCTTAATCGAGAGGGCGAGGGTATCGGTCCCGGGCAGATTGACGGGCGTATACGGGCGTTTGACCGTCTCGCCGTTCTGCTCGAAGCGGATGACGGTGTGCTGTCCGGGTTCGTACGAAAACGTGTGGCCCTCGACCTGAAGCAGGTACTGTTTGACTCGAGGGGTCATCTGGTAAATCGATGTAAAGGTGGCGTCGAAGGTGGAGGCCATCGTCGGGGTCTAGAGTTGTTGGCAGAAGCAGGATCTGGGGCGAGCGAACCGTCGGAACGGCCGAGAGCAGATAGCACCGATCACCCGCGCGTCCCGCCCGGGTGCACCGCCGGTAGCGCGGGGAGTCCGAGGTGCCGGCACGCGGGAACGGTATTGTGTGATCAATGTGTGTTTGTTGTAGGGAGAGCAGGCAGGATGGGTCCTCCCGACTGCAACCGTAGCGTAATCCAGCGGCTATCGTGTCGGAGAGTGGCGCGTAGGGGGTGCAACAGGAGAGGGTAGAACAAGAGGTGGCGGGGCGACCTGGATTGCCGGGCAGGCTGGCGCCTCCCGTGAATCTACGGCACGCAGTGCCGGTTCGGGTACCCGTCCCGAATGGTTCATCCATTCGAGTTTCTTGCCCATCCGAACGGCCGGCTCCTGCGCCATGCAACCCACCCACGTTCTCGAAACCAGTCTGTACGCCTCGGATCTGGAAGCGGCCCGGTTTTTCTACGGGACGGTGCTGAATCTGCCAGTCGTGTTCGACGAGCCGGACCGCCACCTTTCCTTTCGGTGCGGTCGCGGGATCCTGCATGTATTTGTTGCATCGGTTACGCGCGAAACCGAATCGCTGCCGGCCCACGGGGCCGATGGAGCCGCTCATGCGGCCCTTGCCGTGCCGTATGACCAGATGGAGGCCTGGCGGGATCGCTTCGACGACTACGACGTCCCCATCGAAAACACGGCCTCGTGGCCGCACCACGAGCACGCCGTATCCCTGTACGTGCGTGATCCTGCAGGGAACAGTATCGAGCTCGCCACCCCCGAACTTTGGGGGCTGGACGCACGGGAGTGAGCGTCCCGCGACGACGCCGTCCGACCCGTTCGCCCTTCGGCGCCGGCGGGCACGGAACCGCAAGGTGAGGCCTCGACGGAGGAGGACGGCCCGATGAGGCGACTCGAGCGCCAGACCCTGACGCGGTCGGCGACCTGCAGGTGCCCTCCACCCTGCGGGCGGGCGGTGGGGGTGCATCTCGGTTTTTTGCGTACCGAAACGGGATCGATCGAGCCGTGCGGGCGGTGCGGCCGGCCATCTGCGTACCTCGCATCTGCACGGTGCCGTGCCGGGTCGGATACCGGCGTCTCATTCCTCCAGCATCGCCCAGGCCTCCAGAAGCTGCGCCACGCCCCAGGCCTGCGCCGGCGCACCGCGCGACGCGAACGGCGGGTCGCCGTCGAAGATTTCGCTGATGCTGCCGAGGAGTCCGCCCTCGACCAGGTGCCGCCGGAGGGGGGCAAGGAAGGACCGCGCCCGAGCGCGATCGCCGTACACCCGGTAATGGGCCTTGACAAAGGGGCCGAGGAGCCAGCTCCACACCGTGCCCTGATGATAGGCGGCGTCCCGGTCGTGCGGCGACCCGCCGTACGACCCGCAATAGGCGGGGTCCGACGGCGCAAGGCTCCGGAGTCCGTGGGGGGTGATCAGCGCGGAACTGCAGGCGTCCACCACCGCGCGCTGCTGCTCCGGGGAAAGCGGGCTGTGCGGGAGAGACACCGCGAAGAGCTGGTTCGGTCGTAGGGAGGAATCATCCCCGTCCGGCCCATCCAGAACATCCCGGCACACCTGCCGATCCGGGTCCCAGAACCGGTCGAAGTGCGCGGCGACCCGGTCGGCTCGCTCCGACCAGGGATCGGACGGCTCTCCGATCAATTCCGAAAACGTCTCCATGCAGCGGAGGGCGTTGTACCAGAGCGCGTTGATCTCGACCGGTTTGCGGATGCGCGGGGTCACCACCCAGTCGCCGACCTTGGCATCCATCCAGGTGAGTTGCACCCCCGGCTCTCCGGCGCGCAGGAGTCCATCCTTCGGATCGACGCGGATGCCGTAGCGCGTGCCCTTCTCCTGCCAGTCGACCATCTCACGGAGGACTGGCCACAGATCCCGGAGCACGTCGAGATCGCCCGTTGCCTCGACCGTTGCGCGGAGGGCCTCGACGTACCAGAGGGTGGCGTCGACGGTGTTGTACTCCGGCGCGTCGCCGCGGTCGGGAAAGCGGTTGGGGATCATGCCCCGGTCTACGTACTGCCCGTAGGTGCGCAGGATGGTGGTGGCGACATCCGCGCGGCCGGTGGGTAGGGTCAGTCCCGGCAGCGCAATCATCGTATCCCGGCCCCAATCTCCGAACCACGGGTAGCCGGCGATGACGGATCGTCCGTCCGGAACGTCGTCCGTCGATCGGTTGACGATGAATGTGTCGGCCGCCCGGGCGAGATCGCGTATGTCGGCCGGGGCATCCTCCAGGCCGGCCTGTGTAAGCAGACGCTCGTCCCGCCTCTGTACGCGGTCGAGGGCATCCGCCCCGTCGAGCGATGCCTCCGGGTCGGTGCTGAATACGAGGGTGACGGAGGCGCCGGGCTGCAGGGTCGCCGAAAACCGGGCGGCACACAAGGAATCCTCCTGGTCGGTGAGCCCCCGATCGGTCTCGGTCGACAGGTGAAAATCCCGGTACCACGCGTGCCGGGGCTGAGCGTCTGCGCCGGCGCTCCGCAGATACACGGGCACCGCGCCGTCGAATGCCGTTACGCGGACGCCTTCTTCTCCGGGAGAGACGTCCATCGACCAGCCGTTCGCCTGGGTTGTGGCGTGATGGTCGCGGTACGTCGTGAGCACTTTGGCGGTGAGCGGGACGGGTGCCTGCGCCCGGGTGAGGGTGTAACGGACGTAGGTGGTCGCCTCTCCGTGCTCCATCCACACCCGCTTCTCAAGCAGAGCGTCGCCGGCCGCGTACGTCCAGACCGGAACGGGGCCTTCCCGGTGAAACCGGTCGAGATGAATCCATCCCCGGGGCGCGACGGTGCCGTCGGCCCACCGGTGGGTGGCGAGAGACACCTCGGTATCATTGATCCGAACGGTCTCGTCTGTCTGAGCGACGAGAAGCGTCCGGCCGAGGGGCGGATCGAGGGCCGCAACCAGAAGGCCGTGATAGCAACGGGTGCGGATCCCGCTCACAGTGCCCATCGCGTACCCGCCCCGCCCGTTGGCCACCAGCCACTCGCGGCCGGTCGCCGTGTCAAGATCCGTACAGAGAGAGCGTCCGAAGTCCGTCATCGGTGTAGGGAGGGGAAGGGTAGGGGCCGTAGAGACGGTGCAAGAAAGAATACCGGGGGCGTCAGTGGTCGTCGGGAGCGCCTCCGCTTTGCTGGATGAGCTTGGCGACGAGGGCCGTCCAACCGGTCTGGTGGCTCGCGCCGACGCCGGCTCCGGTGTCTCCGTGGAAGTACTCGTAGAAGAGCGGGTAGCGGGTCCAGTCCGGGTCGTCCTGGAAGAGCGGTTCCCGGTTGAACACGGGTCGGTTTCCGGTTTCGTCCCGCGTGAAAAGCCGGATCAGGCGCCGGGAGAGATCGCCGGCAACGTCCCACAAGGGCTCGGAATCGTCGGACTCCGGCATGTCCACCTTCAAGTCATCGCCGTAGTAATAGTCGAACTTCTGCAGCGATTCGATCATGAGGTGGTTCACCGGAAACCAGACCGGTCCCCGCCAATTCGAGTTGCCGCCGAACAGCCCCGTGCGCGACTCGGCGGGCTGGTACTGCACCGAAAACGTGGATCCGTCTGCGTCGACGGTGAAGGGACGGTCCTCGTGCTCTTTGGAGAGCGAGCGCAGGCCGTAGTCGGAGAGAAACTGGTCTGGGTCCAGCATCCGATCCAAGATGCGCTCCAGCCGTTCGCGGTTCACGAGCGAGAGGAGGCAGCGCGGCTTGTCGGCATCGCCGACGTCGAGGGTCAGGTGCTGCATAAGATCGGGGCGCTCCTCCATAAACCAGTTCATCCGCCGGGTGAAGTCCGGTAGTTCGTCCAGGAGTTCCTTATCGAGCGTTTCGACGGCAAAGAGAGGAATGAGCCCGACGAAGGAGCGAATCCGGAGGGGAATCAGGTCGCCGCTGGGGCAGTGGATCGTGTCGTAGTAGAACCCGTCGTCTTCGTCAGTCTCATTCCTCTCTTTGCC